>JBDGPI010000035.1:15372-31877 GCA_042219765.1 Salsurabacterium abyssinicum (SeqCode) | reverse complement strand
TAGCAAGCTGGAGCTGACCCCGACCCATCATGTTCCATCGGTCGGGTTCACCGGTGTCCTGAAGTTCTATAGCAACATTGTTACGGTCCTCGGCCTGCAATCGCTCGAGAACTTTACGGCCGGTAACGTACTCGCCCTCCTGTGCGGCAAAAGGGCTGTCGTTGGCCATAATCGTAATTCCTACCGTCGGGTCGTCGACGGTAATTCGGGGAAGCGGTGAGGGATCATCTACACTTGTGATTGTGTCGCCAATCTGAACGTTCTCGGCACCGGCTAGTGCAACAATTTCACCCGCCGACGCTTTCTCGACTTCACGCTTCTGTAGACCTTCGTGGACGTTCAGGGCCGTAACTTCAGTCTCAAACTCACCGTCGTCCTGAACAACCTTGACGGTTTCTCCGTTCTTGACTGAACCACTACGAATACGACCGATGGCCAAACGTCCGAGGTAATCACTGTAGCCGAGGTCCGACACCAGTAGTTGAAGGGAGCCATCATCCTCCGTTTCAGGAGGAGGAACATGATCAACAATTGTCTCAAACAGGGGTTCCAGGTCCTCCCCCTCCTCGTCGGGGTCCTCAACGGCAAAACCATGTATGGCCGCACTGTAGAGGATGGGAAAATCAAGCTGGCAATCGGACGCATCCAGCTCGAGGAACATGTCGAAAACTTCATCGACGACTTCACTGATCCGGGCATCGTCCCGGTCGATTTTGTTAACACAGAGAATAAGTTCAAGGTCCTTTTCGATTGCGTTTTTTAGGACGAACCGGGTCTGTGGCAACGGCCCTTCCGAGGCATCAACAAGAAGAATCGCCCCGTCCACCATGTTCAGTATGCGTTCGACTTCTCCCCCGAAATCACTGTGTCCGGGAGTATCGACAATATTAATTTTGGTATTTTCGTGCATTAACGCCGCGTTCTTCGAGGCAATTGTTATGCCACGTTCTTGCTCAAGGTCCTTGGTGTCCATTACACGCTCTTCCATGGACTCGTTCTCCCGGAACACACCACTCTGTTGCAACAGATGATCCACGAGGGTGGTTTTACCGTGATCAACGTGGGCAATAATGGCTACGTTTCGTATGTTTCCGTGCTGTTCGATCATTGTTGAATCCTCCTGAAAGAATCCGCACCGAAACGGAAGGAAAGCCTCAACGGGTCCGTGCTCGGTGAATTTTTTAAAGAATGGCTGGGGTTCGTCTTATAGGAGTAACAGGAATGACAGAGAAATTATTTCCGTCATACCCACCCCGATGGCATAGAGGTGAAGGCACTGCTCCAGATCCGACGTTCCTGCCGATTGAGCGTCTTCGTTCAAAAACGGTTTCCATTCATTATAACCGTCGTATTCCGTTTTGCCTCCCAACCTACACCCCAGTGCCCCGGCAAAGGCCGCTTCCGGGTGACCTGCGTTGGGACTGGGATGGGCGGTTCGGTCGGCAAATCCCACAGTGAGTGACTTCCGAAACGAGTTTCCACCAACAAGTGAAGCAAGAGGGATCACTAACAGGATCAAACGTGCCGGAACCCAGTTTAAGCAATCGTCCAACCGTGCCGAAACCGTCCCGAACACCAGGTATTCCTCGCTCCGGTACCCGATCATTGAATCCAGCGTATTGACGGTTTTATAGACCATTACGCCGGGAACCCCCGCAACCAGAACCCAGAAGAGTGGTGACGCTACACCGTCAAGGAATCCTTCGGCAATACTCTCCACGGCAGCTCTGCTTATCTGTTCTTCGTTCATAAACTCGGTTTTCCGACCAACCATACGATCCACCGCATTCCGAGCCTCCTTGACCTTCCCACGACGAATCGGCTCGAGGACGCTCTTACCGGCGTCAAAAAGACTGCGGACGGAGAGAGCTGACCAGAGAAAAAAGATTGACCCTCCAGCAAACAGTAATTTGGAATAGGCCTGGCTGAGTACAAGAGCAAAAACAACGATAGACCCCACCGTTAGAGGATACAGAATCCCGACCAGCAGGCCTGAAATTCGGTCCGAAAACGGCAAATTGGAACGGTGTCGGTCGATGTAACCGATTGGCCAACCAATCCATCGAACCGGATGAGGGACCCACTCCGGATCACCAAGGAGAAGATCCAGCAAACACGCAAGCACAAAAACCCCTGGAGCGACGGAGAAAAGACTCAAATCAAACAAGGCTTGGATCCTCGTGGAGGGATTTCAGAGTATCAATAAGACGATCATTGTCGGATCGCTCCCGAAGGGAAAGACGAAACCACCCCTGCCCGAGGCCAGTAAAAGTCGAAGCATCTCGCAGATACAATGAATGCTCTTGCATTGCCCCCCTCAGGTCATCCACGGACGTTTTGAACAAAATGTAATTAACGTCGGAATCAATAACCTCAAGGTTCGGTATCGACTGCAATTTTTCCAGTACCCGCTGGCGTTCCCCCTGTATGAACGACCTCGTCCTATCGGCAAAGGAATCCGCGCGAAGGCACTGCAAGGCCCCACGCAGGGCGGGTTCACCGACCGGCCAGGGATTTTGACCGGTACGGAGCCTGCTGACGGTAGGCGGCGAGGAAAGAAGATATCCCACCCTGAGCCCCGGAATCCCGTAAAATTTACTGAAGGACCGCAGAAGAATCAAATTGTCGTACTCGGTCACTTTACCGGCTAATGATGTATTTCGCTTGCCACTCAGAAAAGGCATATAAGCTTCATCAACGATAAATTTCGTACCCTTCCGGGAGGCTTGCGTGACCCAATCCAGCATTGTTTGAAGACCAACCACAGTTCCCGAGGGATTATTCGGGTTACAGATAACAACGGCATCGGAATCGGTGAACCACTGAGACCGAGAATTACCGCGTTGCTGGTAGGGGGGGAAATACCGATGAGTGACAAGATCCCAACCACAGCTTCGGCCAAGGTCCTCGTATTCCGTGAAAGTGGGAACGCAAACGGAAAGCCGACGCCCCTGCAATCCCTGCAGGAGTGTCTGTAGTAAACCCGACGTCCCGGCTCCGATCAAAACACGCTCCGGTGGTAAGCCATGCTTATTTGCAATTGTCTCACGGAGTGACGCCCTGAGATCGTAGGGATAAGAGGTCAAGTCAAGCCGCTCCTGGAGGATACGCCTGACGCTTTCCGGGGGACCCAGGGGATTGAGTGACGCACTGAAATCAACGGCATCGTCGGGGGTGTCACCACCGTGGGGCCTTCGTTCTACCAATAGAATTGATTCCCGGAAAATGTTATCAGCTGCTGGGTTTCCACCGAGCTGACGACCAGTAACAGCAGAACCTGAACAACCATCGTTACGGCTCCACAGCAGTCTCCGTTAATTCCACCAAGCCGATGACGGAACCAGTAAGAACTCGCAAGGGTACCCAGAACTGCCACCATAAACACTATTGCACCGGCAACTCCGAGCGTGATTAGTGAAATCATCAGCATCAGCACCAAAATGAAAGGAGCAAACCAGTCCTGTTTCTGACGCATGAGCAAGGACGCCAGTCCCCTCCTGTCGTCCATCGGCCGACCCCAACAGATCAGCAGTGCGGAGGATGCCGTTGATAGGGACAGAACTGCCGTCAGAACGGGAAGGACTCTTGGGGGAGCCAGCGATAAAAGTACCGCGTATTCAATGGATAGTGATGTTACGATAGCAAGCGCACCGAAAGGACCAAGAGCTGGATCTTTCATAATCTCGTAGACTTCAGCGGGTGAACCTCCGCCGTATAGACCGTCGACAAGATCACTGAGGCCATCAAGGTGAAATGCATCCTTAACCCAGATAAGAAAAGCCACAATCAGTAAACTACTAACCGGGTCCGGCCAGAGAAACCGAAAAGCATAGAAGTAGATTAAACCACAGAGTAGTCCCACGATCGCTCCGACGAGCGGATACCAGAGCAGTGAAAACCCCATGTCCGACTCCCGGAGCGTTGTGTTGGTGGTTCGGATGCGAGTCAAGAAATGCAATGCAGCAACGGCGGATTTCATGATCCCGCCCCATTCAGGCCAGCGTCTTCAAAGGTTTGCATCCCACGGTAAGCCGCCAGGGCACTCTTCAGAAGAGGATACGCCAGTGCGGCACCGGACCCTTCTCCCAACCGGAGGTTTAAATCAATCATCGGGGTTAATCCAAGCGCATCAAGCACACGACGGTGAGCCGGTTCAGCCGAAACATGAGTGGCTACAAGGACTTGTTTCACCGCCGGATCAATCCGGCTGGACGCAAGGGCGGCCGCACCAGTTATGAAGCCATCCAGTAGGACGGGCACATTCCGATCCGAAGCTTCCAGTATAACCCCAACCTGAGCGGCTATTTCATACCCGCCGACTGATTGAAGCACCTGAAAACCGTCATCCGGATCGGGATCCCGTCGATCCAGCACCGTCTTTACGATTTCTTTTTTGTGGTTCAACTGATCTCCTTCAACGCCGGTACCGGGTCCGACGACATCCTCAACGGAACAATCGAGGATGGCACCAGCCATAGCCGAGGACGCCGTGGTGTTACCAATGCCGATTTCTCCGAGGGCAACCAACTTCAATCCATTTTCAAGCCGTTTCCGCAGCGCCAACCGACCGGCTTCAAGTGCCTTCCAGAGGTGCTCATCCGACAGGGCAGGTCCGTGAAGCATGTTTTCGGTGCCGTGTCCTATCCTTTCGTCGTCACGGGTGGGACCGTTACGAGCCCCGAGATTGTACCACTCCAGGTTAAGTCCGACCTCCTCGCAGAGGCTGTTGATGGCAGCTCCTCCCTCTTGAATCGTCTGGAGCATTGCTGCAGTTACGGACTGAGGGTAGGCACTTACATTTTCCCGGGCCACTCCGTGGTCACCGGCAAAAAGCAGGAGACACGCCGGGTCAATTTCAGGCCGATCGGTTTCCTGGATCCTCCCAAGCCGGGTCACCCACTCCTCAAGGTCACCGAGACTCCCGGGGGGTTTGACCAGAGAATCCCAGTAGTCCCGTATATCCGCCGCCACCCTGTCCGACTGCGATCCACTCATATCAGACGATCCTTTCCATTTGCAAACTAGCCCGCTTCAGGTCGATTAGGGTTAAATAAACCCCGTTTCCGAAATCTGGATTTCGCCGGCGCACCGTTCAATTTACGCCGAAACCGAAAAACAACTCACTACGATAACGCTGGAAGAACCAGATTGTACCGAGACGCGAAGTTTTCTAGCACGATTCAATCAGAGTACTTTTTTCAACTGCTCCGTTCGGCCGACTCAGACCGCAGGTTCCGGGTGGTCGGATTGCCCGGTTTCAGGCAGTTCAGGAGTCCGGCCGTAACTTCGTAAACCTCGTCGACGTCGTAAGCCAGTACCTGATTCACCTTTCCAAGAACATCACGGTAGCGACGGGCGTTCTCCGCCGGTGGGACGAGACTCCGACCTACCAGGGCACTCACGATTATCCAGTCGGCCTTTCCCCGCTTGCGGTCGGCGTTGAACTTACGAATCTTTTCCAGAACGGCCTGCTCGTCGGCCCCTCCCTCAATCCAGGAGGAAACGAGAAGGCTTACCTCATCAAATAGGACAACGTCATTCTCTTCGGATAGTCGCTGCGTAATCTCGTTGAGATCGTAGCCCGGTTCGATTGTGGTCCAATCATCGGGACGCTCATCACGGTGGCGCTGAATTCGTTCCTCCATCTCTTCGTCAATCGGACGGGCCGTCGTCAGTACCGTGACGTCACCACCTCGGATCTGAGCAAGTTGAGCGGCTTTACTACTCTTTCCACTGCGGGTCCCGCCGAGAAAGAGAACTGAGTTTGCTTCCTCTCCAATATCCATTGATTCCCCTCCTAGTATTCGATGCCAGGTTGAGCTTTGACGCCCTGATCCTGAAACGGATGCTTCACCAGCCGCATTTCAGTGGCAAGATCGGCCAGCTGTATAAGATCCTGTTTTGCACGCCGGCCGGTTACGACCACGTGTAAATCGTCCGGCTTGTTTTCCAGGACGTCGAGAACCTCATCGAGATCAAGTAGATCATCACTGAGAACAATATTCAATTCGTCGAGCAGAACAAAATCGTAATCACCGGATTGGATCATTGTCTTTGATTGATTCCAGGCCGCTTCGGCGGCTTCCCGATCGGTCTCACGGTCCTGGGTTTCCCAGGTGAAACCTTCACCCATCCGGTAGAAATCAACCTGACTGTCAAAATTTTCGACGAAGACGACTTCCTCCGCAGTGTCACGAGTCCCCTTAACGTACTGAACTATTCCAACGTCCATACCGTGTCCGAGACACCGTACGACCATTCCCATGGCGGCCGTCGTTTTCCCCTTACCGGTTCCAGTGTGTACCGCGAGAAGCCCTTTTTCCTTGTCGGCGTCCTCGTAAAGTCGGTCTTTAACTTCCTTTATCCTCTTCATCTTTTTTTCGTGCTTGGTCTCCTCGTCCATTGAAACGACCTCCCTGACTGACTACTGTTCAGCATCCCACAAACCGTTCGCACGACCCTAACAGTTAAAGCATTGTTTAATTGTTTAATCGTTTCGGAGCACGCACAATTGAAATTTTCGAGAAGCGTACGGTTCTCGAATTGGTTTCCGACGAATGACAGCAGAATTTTTTGATAACTAAGATGTATTAGCAGAAACAGTCGATTGTTAAATCGTTCATGAAACCATTGAAACTCCGCAGATTGATTATCCCTGAATCGATGATTCCCAAACGAAGCAACTCCCCCGATTGAACCTTCGAACAATTGAACAATTGATCAATTGTTTAAACGTCTGACTGTCAGGGCTGAACTGATCTATTTTCGGGTTAGGTGCTTAGTCGGTCAGGCCACCGACCGTTTTAAAGAAATGGGGTGTAGACCGACTTCTTTGGCTAATTTGGGAATCATGCCCCAGCCCTGTTCGTCCAGTTCGGCATCGACAAGAGTCAACTGTGACTTGTTCCGAAGAACGTTTACGGACACAACCACGTCACCGGTCAGTTGAACGCGGCCATCCGAAATGAGGACAACTCGTGTACTCGCTGCCTGATGCCGGGAACGAAACGTTTCAATGACTGATCGTGCAGTCCTGAGGCCTTCGACAAACGGTGTTTCGCCGGCCGTGGGCAATTCCTCCAGTGCCGAGACTACACGCTCATGCTGTTGCGTGGGCAAAACCACGGTAGATCCGGATGCTCCTCGAAAATCCACCAGTCCCGACCAGTTGTTACGGCCCCGGCGCAGGTGATTTGTTACGACGGACTTTACGAAGCCAATGGTCTTGTTACGGGCCATGGAGGCACTCGTGTCCAGGACCCAGAGCCAAAGTGAGGGTCTGTGGTTTCGGACGGTTCTGAACGAGATATCCTCAGCTTTAATGTCCGAAGAAACACCGTCACGGATAGAGCGAGTTTGACTGTTCCGCAGAGTTGTCGAGGTGTCGAAGCACTCGCCGGACTCCCAGGCGTTAGCTTTACTCAAACGATTACCAGTGCCCGTATCCGAGTCGTTCTCCGAGTGATTTTTCAAATTCAATGGCCCAGTGTCACGGGGTTCTACAACCGATTCACCCGTTTCGGTTCCCGACCCGTTCTGCTCTCCATTCTCATTAAACGGATCCTTATCGGAATCCGATTCGGGAGACGGTCCCCCACCGTTTGGATCCGGGGACCGGCGGTGTTCAATGGCAAGTTCGAACGCCTCCTCGAGATCGTCCTGATGAACGTCCTCACGTCCACGAAGTGCTGCAAGAGCCTTTGCCGTTCGTCGGATAACGATATCGGCCCGGTGTCCTTCAGCACCACTGTCGAGAACACGCCGGGCAATCCATTCGGGCTGGCCGTCATTGAAGCTTACGTCGGACAAGCGTTCACGGGCCTGTCGGATACTCTTCCGAAGAGACAGTTGATCGCTGCTCCAGGACTGACGAAATGATTCCGGATCAGTTTTAAACGCCGACGCCCGGCGGGCCAATTCCTGACGGCTTTCGGGGTCCGTAACGTCATCCGTAAAGACCGACAATCCAAAGCGATCCCGAAGCTGAGGACGCAATTGCCCCTCATCGGGATTCATCGTTCCAATCAGTCGAAACCTGGACGGGTGACGTACGGAAAGTCCGTCTCGCTCGATCCGATTTATCCCGGAGGCCGCTGCATCAAGTAATAAATCAACCAGCCGGTCCGGTAGAAGATTTACTTCATCCACGTAAAGAATTCCGCGATGGGCTCTGGCCAGTAGTCCCGGGTTGAGCTGAGTCCGACCTTCATTAACGGCCTCGTTGATACTGAGTGAGCCAATCACCTGATCCGGCGTTGCACCGAGAGGTAGATCCACGAACCGGGGGCGGTCAGTCCTAAGGCGGGCCGATGATTCCTCATCGCAAAAAGGACAGTCCTTCAATTCGGACTCAGGATCGCACCGAAGCGGACAGTCCTCCCGGTACTGCTGTTGTGGAAGCAATTCAACGAGGCTTCGAGAAAGGGTGGATTTACCGGTTCCACGGGGCCCTTTGACAAGCACACCCCCTATAAGGGGATCGACTGCGGTGACTTTGAGTGCCGTTTTCAGGTCCGTCTGTCCTACGATAGCACTGAACGGATAACAGAGATTACTCATTTTTATGCTCCTAATTAAAAGTTTGGCTCAGGTCGTTGAGACCGTACCGGTATTTGATTCCCTCACCGCTTCGGTTCCACGTAGTGTCCGTTTAATGGACGCCTGAACTTCGTCCGATGGATTCTCCCAGAGACCACGATCAACCGCCTCAAGCAGGCGTTCTCCTATGTCGCGAATCGCGTGTTCGTTGTGTTCCTCCAGGAACGCACGATTGGCATCGTCGAGGACGAAATCCTCCGCCATGGTTTCGTAAAAGGAATCGGGGACACAGCCGGTGGTAGCATCGTAACCAAAGACGTAATCCACGGTAGCGGCCATCTCAAAACCGCCTTTGTAGCCGTGGTCGCGCATACCCTCCTGCCAGACGGAGTGGCTGACACGGGAGTGAAACACCCTTTCGGATTCCTCGGCGAGGGTGCGAACCGTCACCTGATTCGAACTCGTGTCACTGACGTAAGCTTCGGGTGCCTCCCCCGAAAGAGTTTTCGACGCCGCTATCAATCCACCGTGAAACTGGAAGTAATCGTCACTATCAAAAAGATCGTGCTCACGGTTATCACGGTTTTGTGTGACCGCGTCTAGTTGGTTCAGGCGATTCTCGAGAACTTGACGACGGGACGAAGCTTCGACATCACGATCGTAGGCGTACTTTCCCCACTCCAGGAACGCCTCCGTTAAGTCCTCGTGACCGTGCCAGTCCCCGGTTTCAATCAATGATAGTAACCCGGCCCCGTAATTTTCCGGACGACTTCCGAAGAGCCTCGAGTAAACTTCTCCTACCCGGCGGTTGTTTTCGGCCAGGAAGTTCGGATACCGGCTTGAGTCCGCTGAACTGGCCCGCTTAACGCCTTCCTGTAACAAGCTTATGAGATTCGGAAAAGCGTCACGAAAAAACCCGCTGATCCGTACGAGGGGGTCGATCCGAGGACGGTCAAGTTCCCGTTCGGATATGACTTCCACACCGTCCACACGCCCACTTTCCGTCCAGACAGGTCGTACCCCCATCAGCGCCAGGGCCTGTGCTACGTCCTCACCCCCCGTGCGCATATTAGAGGTTCCCCATAGCACCAGACCAATGTCCGCGGGGTAGGAACCATGTTTTTGTTGGTAGCGACGAATGAGTTTTTCGGCCAGCTTCCAGCCAGTTTCCCAGGCCTCCTGAGTGGGCATTCCCCTGGCGTCACGGCTGTAAAAATTACGGCCGGTGGGAAGCAAATCCGGCCGACCGTCGGTCGGCGCTCCACTGGGACCGGGTTGCACGTAGTTACCCTTCAGTCCCTCAAGAACGGAATCAAGTTCTTGATCAATCGAGTGAAGGTCCTCGAGCAGTTGTTTAATTTGCTGTGTTTCAGGTTCACGATTACCGTCAATTAGTTCCCGGAGAACCTCAACGTCGGGAACGTCTTCGTTCTCGGGCCAGAGGGAACCGATAAGGTCAAGAGCCTTGCGACCGTCCGGCAATTCCCCAAGGACGTGCAGTCCACTTCGGGTGGCGGAATTGTCGATATCATTCAGTCGCTCCCCGGCCAGAGCTCGCAGGTCCTCGTCGTCCATACTCTCTAAGTCCCGATCAGTTCCCATTCCGTTTTCATGTAATTCCGATCGGACGTCTCCGGGATTATCGTCCTCGAGAGCTTCCCGAAGCCCCTCAAGGTGGTCCGGCCCCTCGGTACGACGTTGGGGAGCAACCATATGATCGACAATCACCGCCCCGGTGCGCCGTTTTGCCTGAGTTCCCTCGCCGGGATCGTTGATGATAAAAGGATACAGGAACGGCAGTTCCTCGAGAAGAAGTGCCGGCCAGTCGGTTTCACCCAGTGCCAGGCTCCTACCCGGCAACCACTCAAGCGTCCCGTGTTTACCAAGGTGAATGACGGCATCGGCGTCAAACTGCCGGTTGATCCATCGGTAGAACGCCACGTAAAGGTGTGGGGGCGGAAGCTCCGGGTCATGGTACACGGCCTCACTTTGATCCTCGAACCCCCGAGGGGGTTGAATACCAACCAGTAAATTCCCCATTCGTACGCCCGGAATGGAGAATCCTGCCGAGAACCGATTCGAACGGGAGGGATCGCCCCACTTGTTTAACAACTGGTTTTGATTCCGATCGGGAAGTTCCTCGAACCACCCACGGTACTGCCGGGCGCTGACAAAATCAGCCGGACGCTCGGGGGGACGCCCCGCGGAGGTATAACTCCCATTGTCCACGAGGTAATCCATAAAAGTCTGAGAGTCGTCCGGAAGGGTTCCAGTTTTGTAACCGGCCTGTTTCATGGACTCAAGCAAGTTCATTAAACTGGCTGGTGTATCCAGACCGACCCCATTTCCGATTCTTGCACGGGACGTTGGATGGTTTCCAAGTACAATGGCTACACGCTTGGATTCATTGGGTTTCCGAGCTAAATTAAGCCAGGAATCGATCCAGCGAGCGGAGCGTTTAATTCCCGGGTTATAGCCTTCGGTCCGTCTCACAACCGTATCGAGGTGCTCGTCCTCCCGCTCGGGGCTCTTGAAGGATACCGGTGGTCCGGTCAAACGTCCGTCGAGTTCCGGAAATACCACCTTCATTGAAATATCGCTCGATTCAAGCCCCTCGCTACTATCACGCCAGTCGGATTCGGTCCGAGAGGCCACGAGCAACTGAAACCAGGGGACTCCCAGCGAAGCAAGTAAATCCGGTACCTCCCCCGAGGCGTTCCGGGCAAAGCCAAGGAGACTAATGACCCCCTGAACAGCCGGTTCCCCATCGTCGTTAAGAAGATACTCTTCCTTCAGAGTCCGCATTGCCTCATCCCGAGTTATACCGGGCACGTATATCGGTTCAACCGTCAATCCTCTCCGGTCGAAGATCCTGCATACGTCGGTCACGAAATCGTCGTCTCCAGAAAGATAATTTGCCCTGTAATAAAGGAGTGCAAGGTCAGCCGACTCGGAGACGTCTCCGCCAACATCAGGCGGACGATGGACATCAATCCGGTCCGGTGAATTACTCGTTAACGACATCAGAACCCGTTTGAAATTTTTGACCCCACCCTGCTGTAGGGCCTGGTCGACCGACTGTACGAACTCTTCGGGATAAGTCGATAACTGGGCCAGACGTTTATCGGGATTACCCGATGCGGATACTCCCGTAAAATTCACGCCACGGTCCGCCAGTGTCGCCCCGAGCCTCTTTGTGTCGCCATCGAGGTATTCCGCTCCTCCGACAACTCGCAGGAGAACTTCGTCCGGATAATCAGTCCGGTCAACAATGAAATCTACGGGCGCGTCCAGTTTCAGTAGGTTTCGTGCGGTCACGTCGATTGCAAGGTCATTATCTCGAAGGATATTCGACAGGGTGATAAGATCGGTCTCGGCCGTGGTAAGAAAAAGAACCTCGGTCATGGGGATTCCACCACCGACGCTGAAACAGCCGACCCCTCGACAATCTCAACCAGCTGTTCCACGGCCAAATTATCCGCCACGACGTCAGACCACTTATCGTAAATTGATACCGATCCGGCGCTTGAGTTCGAATATTCAGGTGCACTGCCAGAGCCGGTTATCCTGGCAAGAAATTTTTGCAAAACTTCGTCGTTACGTAACAGTCCGTGGATTGAGGTACCGAGGATCTTATCCCGCTTACGACCAAGAATTTCCCCGGACCCCGATATCCAGGGGTCCGCTTCTCCGTCAACAAATCGGCCATACCGGACCTCATAGCCCTCGAATGAAGTATCAAAATCATTCAAAGTCCCCGAAATACTTCTGGTCAACTTCGGTTCACGATACTCAACCCGAAAATCGAACCACCCGAGTCCCTCCCGTGATCCAAAATCGGACTCCAGAGCGTCAGGATCTCGGATTTCACGTCCCATCATCTGATAGCCCCCACAGACTCCGAGAATGTGGCTCCCATTCGCACGCTGTTGGTTTAACCAATCGAAGAGTTCACACTTTTTGAGCCAGCGCAGGTCCCGAAGCGTATTTTTTGTCCCGGGTAGAATAATGAGATCGGGATTCAAGGGCCGATCGGCCGGTCCGACTATGTTAAAGGAGACGGACGGATGATTCGCCAGTGGTTCGAAGTCAGTAAAGTTCGAAAGGTGAGGAAATTTGAGCATACAGACATCCAGTGGATCATTGCTCCGGGAACGACTTTCCAGACCGGTCAAATCCTGTGAATCCTCCGCCGGTAACTGAGCATGGTCCGACCAGGGGAGAACTCCGAGAAAGGGCACGTTAAGACGGCGTTCAACGTCACGCATTGCGTCGTGGAGAACGGATTTATCACCACGAAACTTATTAATTACTATCCCCTCAATCAGATCACGCTGGGAGGGTTCAAGCAGTTCAAGGGTTCCAACAAGCCAGGCAAAGACTCCTCCCCGACTGATATCCCCGACCAGAATAACCCTGGCATCTAACTCTTCGGCAAGCGATAGATTAACCAGATCATGATCCATCATATTTGGTTCCGCAGGGCTTCCGGCCCCCTCAAGAAGGACAAGGTCATGGTCCTCCGCGATATGGTCGTAGGACTCCCGGACGTAACCCCGCATTTCCAGAAAACGGTCACGGTAATCCTCCCATTCCATGACTCCCCTGGGAGTTCCCTGCACAACCACCTCGGATTCACCATCACCATTGGGTTTAAGCAGGATTGGATTCATGTGAACCGACGGCTGTGTCCGGCAGGACCGGGCCTGCATAAATTGAGAAACAGCCATTTCCCCGCCCTCACGAGCAATGTGGGAGTTATTCGACATGTTCTGGGCCTTGAAGGGGGCGAGGTCGTATCCCCGTCGTTGCAGTAGCCGTCCAATGCCGGCCACCAGACTTGACTTACCGACACCGGAGCCGGTACCAACTACCATCAGCGGTTGGGATGTCATGGCCTGAAACACCGCCGACCCAGTTCCTCTCCATCGAGGTTAAGAACTGTTATTGACAGTTCCTCCCAGGGGATTTCCCCAAACTCGTTCTCCAGGATTGCTGGTATCCGGGAGATCCACTCATCGACAACGTCCCGTCGAAGACTCTCGGACAGTTTGGAGAATATTTGATTCACGGAATTGAGGGACTCCACGGGTGATGGATCACCACCCAACTCCCGGATCGTCCGTTGAAGTTGTTCGAAGTTCACGCTGCTGTCACTTGAGTGAAGGCTTAGATTGCCCTGGGCAAACTTACTGAACTTACCGGGCATGAAGTAAAATTGAACGGACCCAAAATCATGCTTCGAAAGGTAGATCAACGTCTCCCGTAAGTAACCGGCGAACTGAACGTACCCGTATTCGGGCAGATCGGTCCGTGCCTGCGCGTTTTTCTCGGTTCTCCCCCCCGTGGAGAGGACAATTCGGTTGAGACCGTTCTCGACGGCGACGTCAATCCCCTGCTCGATTGAGGCAATGTAGGACGCGTGAGAATAAGGTTCGACTATCCCGGTCGTACCAAGAATACTAAGACCATCCTCAATACCCAGTCTGGGGTTAAGGGTTCGCTCGGCCAGTTCCCGACCGTTCCTGACATTGACCGTCAAAGTCAACCCCCCCGTTAAACCATACTGCTGCCTGAACTCCTGAGTAACCTGCTTCATCATTTGTCTCGGAACTGGATTAATGGCGGGTTCACCTTTCTCCACCGGAAGACCGGGCCGTGTTACCGTTCCGACACCGGCACCTCCACGAAATTCAATATCCTTACCACCGTTCAAAGAAACAGTGGTGGTTATGATAGCGCCGTCAGTGACATCCGGATCGTCACCGGCGTCTTTTTCCGTGGCAAACGTTGCGGAGTTCCTGGAATTGCTCAGACGTCGTACGGATTGTTCCGCTCTTTCGCCGGCGGGTAGACCTATGCTGACGGTCTCAGGGGTTTCACTATTAAGTAAATGCATTAACCCGGCTTTGGTGGTTATTGTTGCACAGGCTCCGGTAGTGTAGCCGCTCTCAAGGTTCTCCCTGTCACGATCGGGCATGGTCGGCTCCCCATTCAACGGCTTGCTCCAGGCTGGTTGTCCGGGAGGGATAATCCACGTCCGGACGTTCCAGAACCAGCATCTCCGTACTGGTATCGCAGCAGGCCTCCCATTTCTCGGGCAGGTTGCCGGAGGGGCCCGAATCCTTCGTCACGAGCGTTTCGATGTCGTAATCCAGGAGTAACTGACGTTCCAGACCCACCGTGTCAGGTGGCCACATGGCGATAATATTCTTTCGCTTAACACCGGTATCCTTGGCGGCGGACAGACTCCCTTCATCAGGAAGAACTCTAACAACAAGCTGTTTCGACGGTAAATTTGCCGTGAAATATGGAAGACGTTTAATCCCAATCGTCAGCAACGTTCGTCCATGGTCCTTGAGTTCTCGCACCGCATCGTTCCAATCATCGACAACGGTTAACAATTCATGCTTCTCGGGCAGGACTGACTCACGATCCAGGTAAAGGTACGGAATATCACTCTCCTCCGTTGCATTTATGGCGTGGAGGCTGATTCGATCGGCAAAGGGATGCGTTGCGTCGAGAACGGCATCAATGGACTCCTCCTCGAGAATTTCCCGAAGTGACTCAGGGGTAAGCCGTCCGACCTGAATTCGATCGTTAATGCGATCCGGATAAAGGTCCCTTGCGGACGAACGAGTCACCGTAACCGTTGGCTCAACTCCCGCCTCAAGCAATTTGCGAACGACTTCCCGGCTTAAATTAGTACCACCGTGAACGAGTAATTTTCCCACGCTTACTCAGGCCGGAAGACGTGCTTGTGATCGGGATCGTAAACACCGGACTGCGAATCGGTCCTCGCCTGTATCGCATCACCCACCAGGAAGAGTGTTGTACGCTTGAAACCTTCCTCGCTAACTTGCGCGGCGAGATCCTCCAGTTCCGTAACAATAATTTTTTCCTCGGGCCGGGACACTTTGTAGCAAATAGCGGCCGGTGTTGACGGATCGAAGTGTTCGAGCAACTGATTTTGAACCTTCCGAGCGTGCTTCGCACTGAGGAACACGCAGAGAGTGCTCTGAGTTTCGGCCAGTTTCTCCAGTGATTCACTTTCGGGTGTTTCCGCCCGACCGGAGGCACGGGACAGCACAATAGTCTGAACGTCGTCGGGAATTGTTAACTCCGTTCGAAGCGCCGCGGCGGCTGCGGCAAAGGAACTAACACCGGGCACGACCGCATAGGCAATGTCCCGCTCGTCCAACTCCCCCATCTGTTCCTGGACGGCCCCGTAAATTGAGGGATCGCCCGAGTGAAGCCGCACAATCCGCTCCCCACTGGTGTAGGCTTCCTCGACTCTTTCCATTATTTCGTCAAGTGTCAGCGAAGCGGAGGAGATTTTTTCACAGTTATCGGGGGCGTACGCTGTTACGGCTTCGGGAACGAGCGAACCAGCGTAAACAATTAAATCCGCCTCCTCCAGTACGGTCCGCCCTCTCACGGTCAGGAGTTCGGGATCCCCCGGGCCCGCTCCAACAAAAGTCACCGGATGACGGTTTTCAGTGGCAGTTTCAGTCATTTTTTACTCAGTCCTTTCGGAATAATTTTTGTTATTTCCTCTCGGCCGGTCGATCCGTACCGGTGTGCTCCGCCAGTGCCACCGTCATACCTTTTTCGCAGGGATGAAGAACGGTTTTTTCACACAATAGGGTCTCAGCGGATACTGCCGTTAGAGCTGCCGACTCGGCGACTCCCGGAACACCAACGGCATCTTTAACGACTGGATTCGGATTCGGTGGCGTAACCATCCTGAGACGCTCAACGTCGTAGAATTGTAGATCCACATCCATTGATCCAGCGGCGTCAAGCAGTCCCTCTTCATCACTTTTTAAATCAATGGAAGCAATGAACCTGACGCCATCAACCGAGCGGCTGTATTGTTCTAAAATGCTTTTTATTCCTTTTTCAACAGCCTCACTTTTTATCCCACGCTCACAGCCAAATCCGACCACCAGACTGGATCGCGTCAC
>JBDGPI010000035.1:0-15362 GCA_042219765.1 Salsurabacterium abyssinicum (SeqCode) | reverse complement strand
ATTTATCCGCCCGGATTAAGTAAACACACGGCCCCTTCTCCCATCGAGTGTAGCCGGGACCAAACTGACGGTCCTCGTGAACGGTAATCTGTTTCAGCGAAACCTCGTACTCGTGTTCAAAGAAGAACTCCCGGGTCGCGTTAAAATTTCCCAGTGTTATGAAATTTGCAACAATTCTGGTGCCTGAAGTTATTCTGGAATCTACGGAGGAAAGGATTGATTTAATCTCCCCTCCGGATCCTCCGAGGATAACCCTGTCCGGCGAGGGTAACGATTCAAACGCCTCGGGGGCTGACTGGTGTCGGGGGATTACGTTGAAAGTCTCGAGCGACCGGATATTGTCTCTCAGTGTTTCAAAACGTTCCTTCCTTTTTTCAATTGCGTAATAACGGGCTTCGGGATTCAACCGGGCCGATTCAAGTGAAATTGATCCAGTTCCCGCCCCAATTTCCCAGACAATTTCGTCCCCCATAATTTGAAGCCAGCCCAGGTTGAGCATTCGAACGTCCTCACGGGAGACCATGGAATCCTCCTCCGTTCGAAACCACTCACTTCCGATCCCCGGCCGTGGATGTTCCTCCTGACTTGTACCATCGGACCGGACAAGCACAACCAGATTCAGTGGGTCAATCTCCCCGGGAAAATCCTTTAACTCAAGTATTTGTTTCGGATCATCATCCCCCGTCAAACATTCACAGAGGTAGAAATCATAACGGTCACAGTCAATTTCCTGGAGAAATTCGAAAATACGCTCCGGGGTATTTCCGTCCGGTTCCGTAAACAGGGCCAGTTTTTCGGGTTGCCGGGTCAGGGGTGTTCGGAGGGTCTCAAGGTCTCGGCCGTGCAGACTATGGAATCGGGCCTGATTGTACGGTTCCTTCAGCGAGGCAAATGCCAGCTGGATACTACTTCGGGCCGGAATAAACGACAACCTCTCAAGCGGTACGTTTTCCCTCAAATAACCCCCAATTCCATAAAAGAGCGGATCACCGGTTGCGAGCAGCACAACGTTCTGTCCGGCATCGTAATCTTTTAGAGTCGGAACACAGGTATCAAGTGCTTCTATCGTCCGCCGGGTCGGTCTGGATGATGTTTCCAGCTGCCTGAGGTGACGGTCCCACCCAAGGATAACGTCGGCCGATTGAATCACAGTCCGGCCCTGGGGCATGACAGTACCGTCCGCTTCAATTCCCACCACGGTGACCTGAGGACAATCAGTCATTGTTCTCACCCGTCCGGGCCTTTATCAAAGCATTCGTAATACTCGCCGCTACGGGAGACCCACCTCGATTCCCCGAAACTCCTACACTGATAAAATCGCTGCTCTTCAATTCAGCTTTGGATTCTTCAACAGAAATAAATCCGACCGGAGCCCCGACGACCATCGGAATCCTATCCGGCGTAATATCGTCCCGGTCGAGAAGACGAAACAGGACAGTCGGTGCATTACCAACGACCAGCATAAAGGAAGAATACTCCTGAAGTGCCAGATCAAGACCGGCGGCACTTCGGGTTAACCCCTCGTTCTTCGCCCGGTCCTTAGCCCGTGGATCGTGGACGAAACAGTCCGTGGTTAGTCCCGCTTTTTCCAGAAGTGAGGTACGTATTCCGGATTCTACCATGGTAACGTCGGTAACGATCAGTAACGATGACTGAAGGACGGTCCGAAGAGCACTCACCAAACCCTCCGAAAACCAGAGGTCCCCGGCCAGATCAAAGTCCCCGGTCGAATGTACCACCCTGCGCGCAACTTTTCGATGCAGAGATGAATCGGTCTCGAAATCAAGGTGACGATCGACGTACTCGTAGGAGCGTCTGGTAATTTCCTCGGGATCGTACAACCGATCAGACACGACTTACCCTCCGGGTGCTGCAGACATCAACGAACTGATTGGCCAGCTCCGGTGTGGCGGCAAAGTGCCAGTGTCCGTAGGATCCAATCGTATTGTCGCGAACGATTCCACTGGATCCATCACCGAGACCATCCCCCTCCCGCAAGTCAATGGCAGGGGTGAAATCACCCTGAATGACACAATTCGAATAATGGAACTCATGACCTTTTAGCAGTAATCCGGATTCGAGAAACGGATGAGACTCAGTCGTGCTACCGGAGATGTATCCCAGGGATTGAAACGTTGAACGCTGTCGTATCGTTGCATCGAACCAGCCCGCCATTGAATAAGTATCACCGGATCGATCCGTTATCTCCCGTGACAGGTACATAAACCCTCCGCATTCCGCCATGGCGGGTAACCCCTCTCGAAGCCGTCGTTTCAAATCCTCCAGAAAACATCTGTTGGAGGCAAGTCGATCGGCGAACTGTTCGGGATATCCTCCCCCGAGGTAGAGCCCATCCAATCGTTCCGGGAGTGTTCGGTCCGCCAATGGCGAGACTTGAACCAATTCTGCCCCCGCGTCTTTCAACAGCCGGAGGTTGCAGTCGTAGTAAAAATGAAATGCGTCATCCCACGCCACACCGATGGTTACTTCAGGTTGTCTTTCAGTCTTAAAAACGGACTCCAGGGAACCGTTTTCCTCCGATACGTCGGGAAGAAAGCCCGGAAGGGTCAAATCCGCCGTAATCTCGTCATCCACGGTCCCCGACAGGCACTCGGAATCATCGAAAAGAAACGCCGTATCAAGACCGAGGTGGCGGCTTGGCAGGCTGAGTGAATCACGGCTCCGAATACTCCCCAGCACAGGTGTTGAAAGCGAGTCTTCAATAGACTGGCACAACATCTCTTCGTGACGGTCACTGGACACCTGCGTCAGAACAACCCCGGCACAATCGAGACGATCGTCGTGGTTAATGAACCCCTCGATGGTCGCCGCAATGCTGTGTGATTGCCCGGCGGCATTCACTACCAGTACGTAAGGAACCTCCAGCGAGCGGTAAAGCTCCGCCGTGCTGTAAAGTCCTGGCTGGCCCGATTTTCCGTCGTATAAACCCATGACGCCTTCGATAATTCCAACATCGGCACTACCGATGTAATTGTCCACGGTCCGGTTCAGAACACCATCGTCCATACAGAACTGATCAAGGTTCACGGACGGCCGATCGGCAACGTCCTCGTGGTAGAGTGGATCAATGAAGTCCGGTCCAACTTTAAACGGCTGCACCGTTAATCCTTTTTTTCGTAACGCCCGGATAAATCCGAGAGTGATAAGAGTCTTCCCTGAGCCACTCCGGGTACCTGCAATCCCCAGTAAATTTTTATTGTCCATCAGTTTTCAACTGCTCCGTAACCACGGGGTGTGTACATCCACCCGGCGTACCGCCGGGTGCGGGAATTGCCAACAATAACGGTCGCAAACATATCGACGTCCTCGGTCGGCACGTCATCCAACGTACAGACTGTAGCTGTTTCCTCCGAGCGAAAAGCATCCCAGACAATCCCTACCGGGGTTTCCTCAGTGCGGTGCTCCCGGAGCTGGTCGAGTGCCCGGGAAAGATGCTCGGATCGACTCCGGCTGCGAGGATTGTAGAAGGCCACGACAAAATCACCGCGAGCAGCGTGTTTCACCCTGCTCAAAATACGGTCCATCGGGGTCAAAAGATCACTGAGACTAATTACTGCAAAGTCCTGGGCCGCAGGCGCTCCCAACCGTGCGGCGGAGGCCGAAAGCGCAGTGATGCCGGGTACGACTTCAACGTCAACCGAGGAGAGACTCCGCGACTCGAGTTTCTCAAAAACCGGAGATGCCATTGCGTATATGCCAACGTCCCCACTCGATACAAGCGATACCTCCTGACCGTCCCGGGCCAAATCGAGTGCATCGTCGGCTCGCTGGAGTTCGTCCCCGAGGTCGTAAGCCCTCACCTCAGGTATCTCATTAAGAAAAGACTTCACCTGATTTACGTAACTTTCGTAACCCAGGACAACATCGGACGTCCGCAGTGACTGACGGGCCTGGGGCGTTAACTGTTGTTCCCCGCCCGGTCCAAGACCCACCAGCCTCAGTCCCACGGTCCACTATCCTCAAAGGAAAGCACCAGTGAAAAATAAGGCACCTTACGGGATGAATTAATTTCGGAAAGCAAGTGTACGGCCTCCGATTCGGAACCAAGTCTCTCAAAAAGGTACGAACTTTCGGACCGACCGACGTCGGCAAGACGGTTTACCAATGGTTTAAACCCTCGGCTAACTTTGGTGAACGCCAGCGTTTCGAATTGTCCAAACAGATCATCCGAAAGCTCCGGGGACTCCTTAAGCGGTATTATTCCGAACCGCTGATCCCGCTGGGCCAGGGGTCTACCGAGAATCGACGCAGCCGTCTGAATGGAACTTGTACCCGGAATCGTCCGGATCGATTCATCCGGGAGTCGCTCGGACGTCGCCTCAACGAGGGGACCCAGCGTACTGTAGAGTGATGGATCACCGACTGTGACAGCCGCCACCGACCGACCCTCTTTGACGGATGATTCAATTTCCCTTGCCGCCCGGTGGTAATCCTCCCTGAGGGACTGATCCCCTTCCTGCATGGCAAGGGGATATTCAATCAGGTCCCCGGAAAACGACTGAATTTCGTTCAGACGTCGACGGGAATGGCTTACGGACGAGTTACGACTCTTCGGACAATAAATTTCCCTGGCCTGGGTCAGTATCCGATGAGCACGTCTCGAAATGCTCTCGGGCGGTCCCGTACCCAATCCAACGGCCGAAAATTTGGCGTCCATTGAGCGGTTTCTTATTGATCCTCGTCTCTGTCCTGAATCCGTTCACCAGTTCTCAAAACTGCCGCGATCGAGACTCCAAGCAGAAAGGCAAAGATCATGTAAAGGCTAAATTGAGGAACCTCGTAGGCGGTAACGTGACCAAGCAAGAGTGCGTTCAGCATTCGTTCAGTCCTCCTGAATTAGTAGTTCGAGATTGGAATTCATTTATGGTTCGAACTCAGGTGTCCGTGTTCAAACCCCTCCATGTTCTTCGAGGGATGTCGGTGTTCAGGACATCCAGGGATATCCTGAAGGTAAGGGGCCGCCGGTTCATCACCGAACACATCCAGATGATGCAGATGGTGACCGGCTTTCTGGCTTATCTGAACAAATTTATTGGGTCGTGAACTGACCGACTGATCGGCAAGGTCCCGAATTCTGCCGGAAATGATTTCTTTCAGGCGCTCGTCTTTGCCGAAATAATCCCCCATCGCAAAATAACGGTTGGGATAATCCTGACTGACCTCATTCATCCGCTTACGAATTCGTTTTATAAGGACGCCGGTAAACAGAAAATAGGGGAGCAGTAGTATATTCTCGAACTGACCGTGTTCGGCCAGCCGGCGGAAGGTCTCTTCCATACCTGGTTCAGCCAGGGAAACGTAACAGTAGGTCACGTTGGGAATCTCAAACTGCTGCTGGAAACGGTCGACCATCTTCTCGAAGGTCCGATTGGACCGACTGGACGTGCTACCCCGACCAACCACCACCACAGCCGTCTCCTCGTCCCGGTGGCGACCCGGCAGGTCAGAACAGAGCTGACGGTAGTTGCTGTAGAGAATTTCAAGAACGTAGGGATGATTCCCGATAAAATTCCCGTAGTAGAACTCAACCTCGGGAAAATGACGCTGAGCCCAACCAATCACTCCCGGCAAATGATCCATGGTGTGCCGACCGGGGAGCAACATATTTGGAAAGCAAAGGAAACGACGAACACCTTCGTCAATCTGGCGGACGATCTCCGGAAACAGTAGGGGTTTGGACAGCTCGAGGAAACCCGGAGTAAAGGGCTGGCCGAGTTCCTGTTCCAGATCCGAAACCATGGACATACACTCGTCCACTGCCTCAAAATCACGGCTGCCATGGCCCATGAAAAGTAGTGATTCTTTCACGATCTTACGGTGAGACTTCGAATCGAAACTGCACGAACCGATACGAAAACAGTAGTGGTAGCCACCATTGGACCTCCTCGGGTCAAGCGGGCTAATGTGAGACAGGCAGGTTTCCTGGCTGACGGCTCGGGCCATCGACCTTCCCACTTGAAGCTTTACCGTGATGGTACTTCAAGCAGTGAGAGAGGATGACCGTCGGCACCGAACACAGTGGCGGGACCGCTCCGGACTTTAACCGGATTCCCTTTCAACCCGACCCACAATAAGCCGGGCACCCGCCTCAGTCCTGATTTGTATGCTTAGAATGTACCCCAGAAAGTACAATTTGTAAAATTATTCCTATCACAACATCCAAAGCATCTATTCGATACGACTGTTGTCAGAAACATTACGAGTATTCCATGGGATCTTATCGTCAGAATCGCTACAATTGATTACGATTTCCAACCCTGTAAGATCCCGACAGTCCGTCACACTTCTGGATACTTTCTGAAAACCCTTACGCTTCGTATCCACCAGGGGGATATCTTGTAAACTAACTTCCAACTCAATATCGTTCCGATTAGCACGATAAGGAGTTACTTGGTCAATGGAACCGTCATTAACGGAAGGAGACATTTTATGGAAACCAAAAAAGCGGTAATTATCGGGTACGGATTCACTGCTCAATCAATTGACGCAGCCCTGAATCAGAGGGACTACGATGTTGTTGGAGTTCGCCGCAATTGGGCTGGGAACGAGGAGGATAACGTCAGCAGTGAAACCATCGAAGCCAACCTGACCGATCGCTCGAGTCTGGACGATTTACCTCCGTCACCGGAGATTGTTATTAACTGTGCTTCCGCTGGATCCAGGGGTGATACCGAACGATACGAAGACGTCTATCTGCGGGGGGCGAAAAACCTGCTGGACTGGGCGCGTGATAACAATCCCGATCACATTTTATGGACCGGTAGTACCTCAGTGTACGGACAACAGAACGGTGACTGGGTGACTGAGGAAAGCGAAACTGATCCGCAACGTGAAACCGGTCGGATCCTCGTCGAAACTGAGGAATGCTACCGAAGTGCTCGCTCGGACGGTGGTTTCGAAACAACGATACTTCGCTGCACCGGTATTTACGGCGAAGGACGGGCTCGCAGTCTGGACCAGTTTCTCAACGGAGACAACACACTGTCACTCGACAAAGCCAATAAGTACCTGAACATGATTAACCGGGAGGACATCGCGCATACTGTTGCAACGCTCCTGGAGCAATCAGTGGGTAACGAGACATTTAACGTTACCGACAACGAACCCGTTACACGCCGTCATTTTTACGTCTGGCTCAGCCAGCAACTGGACCGTCCGCTTCCAAAGCTATCGGGACGTGGATCCCAGCATCCAAGGGGGAATAAGCGTGTATCAAACGCCAAGCTCCACGAGTACCTTAACCTTTCTCTGAATTACCCAAACTACAAGGAGGGCTACCGTCCCATCCTCCGAAAAAGGGGATTGATCGATTAATTATTCAGACCATTTTTCATCCAGCGAACTTCAATCTTCTGCTGGAGTTGCTGCCACGAACCGAAATCGGAGTTTGCCATAACGAAATCATCAATGTCAGGTTCGATCAGGTTCTCGCCTTCCTCCGACAGAGGTGCCTCCGACAGGAACTGATCCAGTGAATCAAACTCCGTGTTATCCGCAAGGAAGTCATCGGGGATTAACTCCCCGATCGACGGTTTTGCATTCCCAGGAAGGGTAAGGGAGTCGTGCAGCCATTCTTCAAGTTCATTCTTGAGGACTTTCGTTGATTCGTCGGTCATCGTTGATACTCCTTCGGTTAAGAGGAAGTCCGGTCTTCCGACGGTTCTTCCATTGATGGTGGAGACGGGATGTCGACATCCAGGTTCTCTTCGAGTATCCGTTTCAGATCCTCCAGATAATACATCAACCGTTTCTGATTCTTCAGGGCATAAAAGGCCTCGCCTTCCTGAAGTTCAAGCTGCTCTATGCGACGTTCGAAGGTACTAAAGCTTTCTTTAATCCTCTCTTCCTCTTCACTGGTGAGTGATTCAAACTCCTCCGGCTGCTCCGGTTCAATGTCTTCGTTGGCCATTTCGTTCTTACCTCCTTGATAGTTACCCGTGTTTAAGTGAACAGGGTCAAAAGAGACTCGTACCTCTTAACTCCGGACAGCAAGTGCGACGACTTTTTGAGCTTAATGCTTAATATGCCTTTCCTTAAATTGAAGTGTTCACCATTATTTAGTGACGTGTTAAATTGTAGGGTATTTGAGGGTGGGTAACGTTTCCAACACTTTTAAACAGCAGGACACTACTTAGAGTTAGGTTCTTTCAACATGAATTCAGGGCAATTACAGAGCCACGACGTTCCTTATGTTTCCTGCTTCTTACTGGTCATACTGAGTCTTCTCACTCTGACCCCGCTTGAAGCATTCGCCGCTACCACCATTAAGGCCGACGCCGTGGCCCACGCCAGGGGACTCCGGACCGCCGATTCCTCGGTCACTTACGACAGGAGCCTCGGATTCGGCATGCCACTGGCCAACCTGCGGGCTGAAAGTACCTTCGACGGGGGCCTAAAAGCCTTCGGCGAGTTATACCTTGCGAGCCGCAATAACTCCGATGACGCCATCCGGATAGGATCCTTTTACGGAAGCACCGGCACGTCAATCTCAAATCTCACCCTGAAGGCCGGTAAATTTAAAACTGACTACGGGCTACAGCAGAACTTTCGATCCGATCACGCCGAAGTCCAGAACAATGCCCTGATCGGCAATCCCCTTATCGATCCTACGGATGACCAGATCGGTCTGTCCATGGACGTCTCACGAGCCTACGGCGAAGTTTCCCTCTCCCTTACCAACGGCTCCAGCGTTGACACTCTCGATCCGGACCGAGGGTTTGCGACGTCTCTGAACGTTAAAATACACCCTTTCTCCACCGCGACACTGTCCTTATCGGGTTACCGAGCGTATCACGGTGATACCAACGCCGGTTCATCCTCGAACCTGATAACAGGCGATAACCTCTTTGGGCCCGGCAGCATACAACTACCCACCACGCCACTGGACACACTTCAAGCCAGAACCTCGGAACCGTACTCAGGCTTCAACCGTGGGCTGGGTGGACCACCAAGGACCCTGACCCTGGGCCGGGACCTTACCGCGTGGCAAATCGACCTTGTTGCCTCACCGTGGATGCTGGACTACGTGACTGGCCACGTAGGAAGTCTTCGTGACGACATAAGTAATCTCGAGGGAGTCTTTTCCAACCCTGATTCAACCATCGAATGGACCTATTACACCGGCGAGGCAAAGGTACCTCTGGACGAAAGGGTGTACCTCGCAGGCCGGCTGGCCCGGGCTGACGCCAAAAAACTCTCCGAGGTCCCGATCCTCGGTTCCGGCCTCAACAACGGATCGATACGGCGTTACCAACTGGGCGGAGGTTACCGGTTCAGCAATAATATTTTGATCAAAACCGAGTACGTAAACTCTCAGGAGACCGTAACCTCGGATAAATTCAACTACGAGGGCCTTTCACTGGAGGTATCCATTACCGGCTATCCACGAATCGACAAAATTAATCTTAGTAAGGAAAACACCACGCGGTAAAATTCAGCTTCCCAACTTTTCAGAATTGAGGGGCCCATTGATTCGTGGGGCTCAAACTCAGACTCCGTACGCTGACACTTACTGTCATTTACGAAGTGATCAATAAGGAACCGGATGAAACTGCTAGTCCAGGAAGATCTACCCAAATGGGACAAAAAAAGCAAGAAGTGTTAAATGAAGACGTTCAGCCAGCATTGATCAAATCTATATAAAACCCATCCACTCGGTTCCCGTGATTGAAGTAAACTTTAGTCGGGACTTTTATTTAGTCCGTGTGGTAGCAGTGTCAGATTTGCTCGATCCAAGATACTTCTCCTGAGCATTGGCCGGGGCCATGTTTCTTTCCTGCAGCATCCGGATTGCCTCGCGGCGGGCTTGTTCGGATTCCTCACGGGTATGGGTAGTGGCTTTCCGGCCGTAACCACCAAAAAAGGCAATTGTGAAGGCCCAGAAAAGCAAGACTGTGGTAATACTTGCAGCAGCCGCCCCGAATTCCGTTAATTCACCGTCGGCCCAGAACCATTCCCAATCAATCATCGAGTTGTGTACCGTCCGCTGAGGACGAATTTTCGAGTGCGTTGAGATTCAGTGTTGTCCACAGACCGAGACCAACAGCTCCGGCCGCAACAAGACCGGATAACAGTCTCGGCATTAACCGACAGGATTCATCCCGCCAGAATGCGTAAACATCAACGGAATCCGCAATCAGACCAGCGACGAGCCACTCAAATTCGGAGTTCGTCTCACTCCAGCTGGCAAGAAGAGTCCCGATTCCTAACGCCAGGTCGCGCCCGGCGGCCATCCGACCGAAGGTCAACGTTTCCGCACTGGATCGATAACCGGCCAGCAGACGGCGGGAACTAAATTTTGGCGCCAGCAAAAACGTCGTTCCTATGGCCATCCGTCCAACGGAAAAAAACCGAACGGCCGATTTGACACGCTTCCCACGCACGGTGCTATCAAGGTTTGACTCCGCCATTATTCTCACTCCCTGAGCCTATGATGGTCACTCAACAATTGAACTATCAGGCCGGTCCCTCCGGAGCGGCATCCGTCATGGTAGCGGCCATTTTCGTGACAATCCAGTCGGTCATCCAGTCCGGGAGGAGGCTAAGGGTTCCCGAGAGGAGAGCCATCTGCCACGGGAACTCACAGCGTTTTTGCCCGTTCTCAATGGCTCGTATAATTTTGCGGGAGGCTTCGTCAACGGGTACCAGAAAAGTCAGTTCATCCTCCGGATAATGATCCGTCATTGGTGTCTTGACGTATCCCGGAAACACTGTCGTAACGTCGATGGGCTCGTCCGTCAGGTCAAGACGAAGACTTTCCGCAAACCGGGCAACCGCCGCCTTCGAGGCACAGTAAGCGGCCTTTCCGGGGAGCCCTTTGTAGGAGGCCATGCTAGAGACAGCCACCAGGTGACCGCTTCCAGCGCCTATCATTTGGTCAAGGGCAAATTTAAGTGTGTTCACCAGGCCCAGAACGTTAATGTTGACGGTCTCCCTACAGCTTTCGAGGTCAAGATCCAGGGCATTCGTACGCCAGCTGACACCGGCGTTGGCAATGACACAATCCACGCCTCCAAAAGCCTCGACTGTTTTCTCAAAGGACTGCTTCACGGACTGCTCATCCCGTACATCGAGCGACTGCACCAGGCTGGAACCACCGTTGGCTTCTACGCGGGAACCAATCTCGTTGAGTTTGTCCTCGGACCGGGCACAGAGTACAACATTGGCTCCCTTCTGTCCGAACTGTTCGGCAAGGGTCCGACCGATACCGGAGGAGGCTCCGGTTACGTAAACGGTTTTACTGGACCAATCGGAAATCACTAAACGGCTCCCCGGTGTTCGTAGTAGTTCACGAACCAACCCTCAAGATCCGTGTCGTCGAGAAAATCGGCGGCACGATCGGCAAAAAACTCCCGAAGGGAGGACGGAAGACGATCGGGAAGAAATTCCTTGATGGACCGATTGTCGTGGTCGTAGTAAAGACGCTGAAGCCGGGGGGTAATCTCCTCGGGGTTCGACAGGTGGTTCCGAAGGGCGGACCAGACGGCTTTACGCCACTGCCGGCTTTGCTTGGGATCCGGAACGTAACTCTTGACGGGCTGGTCAAGGATGTACTCGGCAAGGTCAGCCTGGACCTGCTCGAGTTCCTCCTCGTGTTCCGGCGAAAGGACAAAATTCATCGCCTTCTCCGCCGCGGCTCCGCTGAAATTACCCAGGAATTTCTTGATTCGTCCCTCGGCAAGCCCCTGGACACCCTGGGGAAAATTATCCTCTATTTTTCCTTTGATTCCACCAATAAGTGGGATCTGATCCAGGATGGTACTAATGATATCCACTCGCTGAAGAAACTCGGAAATACCGTCGTACAGAATATTTCCAAACATGGTTTCCGCGGCCGGGTTCCGGAAGAGGATCCGGGCCGCTTCCTCGGAGGGATCGTTTTCACGGGCAAAGGTTATGATTTTCTCGGATAACTCTAGTCCGAGGACTTCGCGAACCGTTCGATCCTCCCGTTCGAGTTCCCCGTGGGCCCACTCCCAGAGATCGGCAAATCCTTCTTCGGCACATTCCAGCAGGTCCTCGTCCCCTGCCGCATCATTTATTAATTGCTCGAGGGTTTCCTCGCTAATTAAATCGTTGACGTCCTGATCGCGCACCCACTCAAGCCAGGCTTCAACGAGATCCGTCGTCTGGGCCGTACCGTTTTCCATGGAATCATTCCGGTTATGTGTGGTCTGGATCGACATCCATTGCCTCGAGATCCGATCGAACGATTATTTCAATGAGGGTTTCAAAGTCCGTTTCCGAACGCCAGCCAAGTTCGTCTTTGGCCTTGGAAGCATCGCCGACAAGCGCATTAACTTCCGCCGGCCGAAAATACTCCTCGTTAACGCTTACACGAATGTCACCGGTTTCGGCGTCGACGCCGCGTTCGTTAATACCGTCCCCTTTCCAGACTAAATCAATTCCAGCGTGAGCAAAGGCCAGATCGGCAAACTCACGAACGGTATGTGTTTCCTCCGTGGCAATTACGTAATCGTCGGGCTCATCCTGTTGAAGCATGGTCCACATGGCTTCAACGTACTCGGGGGCATATCCCCAGTCACGACGGGCATCTAAGTTTCCCAGTTCGATGGTTTCCCGTTTCCCCGCCAGGATTTCTGCCACACCAATGCTGATCTTGCGGGTAACAAAACTCTCCCCTCGCCGAGGGGATTCGTGATTAAATAAAATACCGTTCGATACGAAAATGTCGTAGGCATCCCGGTAATTATGACTGATCCAGTAAGCGTATAACTTGGAGGACCCGTAGGGACTTCTGGGTTGGAAGGGGGTATCTTCATTCTGGGGGGTCTCAACGGCGTTACCGAACATCTCGCTGGTCGACGCCTGATAAAATTTCGCGTCAACCCCGGCTTCCCTGACGGCGTCAAGAAGCCGGACCACCCCGACGGCATTTACCTGAGCCGTGTACTCCGGTTGCTTGAACGAAACGGCCACGTCACTCTGAGCAGCCAGGTTATAGACTTCATCAGGCTGGATTTTCTCCATCAACCGTGACAGATTTCCGCAATCGGCCATATCCCCGTAATGCAGGGATAGGTCCGACTGTCCGGAGTCATCCTGAAGGTGTTCTATACGCTCGGTATTCAGGGTGGACCCGCGTCGGCGTATACCATGAACCTCATAACCTTTGGAAAGGAGAAACTCCGCCAGGTAGGATCCGTCCTGACCGGTTATCCCCGTAATGAGAGCCGTTCGTGGCACGCTACCTCTCCCTTATTGACTATGATTGAGGCGTGCAATTGCCACGCCATCGCGTAGAGGAAGAATCGACGTCGTCCAGGGATCCGAATGGAGACCCTCGTTAAACGATTGCACGGCCTTTGCCGCGGTATCATCGGGATCGGGGTCGATCACTCTCCCCTCACGAAGAACGTTATCGGCTATCAGCCAACCCCCCGGCTCAAGTGCCTCCTGCGCCCACTTCAGAGCATCGGGGTATTCTTCTTTATCAATGTCGACAAAGACAAGGTCAATTGCGTCGTTAATTTTCCGGGTCGATTCCAGAGCATCGCCCTGATGGAAATGACAGTCCTCCGCAAGGGAGGCTTCCGCAAGATACTCCCGGGCGGACTCGAGGTTCTGCGCGTCGAAATCGGTCAGGTGAATGGAGGCTCCAGGGTACCCACGGGCAAACCAGAAGGCCGAATAACCAAATCCACTACCAAGTTCGACAATACAGTTCGGCTTGATTGCGGCCGCAGCCAGCTGGAGCAATTGTCCCACAAGAGGTCCAACAATGGGAAAACCCTTTTTTTCGGCTTCAGTTTCCATGGAACGGGCCGGTTCGGGGCTTTCACCCTGTAGAGATTCGAGGTATTTCGTTAACTCATCGTCGAGTATCTGGTTGAATTCATCAAGTACATTCACGAACAGAAACCCCCAGCTGGTTGACTCAGACTGTCAGTGTCAAGAGGAAGGATCAAGAATATCGGCAAACCTATCATTCCTTTCCTGACCTGAGCAGATTAAGCGTCCCGGGCCCCTCACCACAGGCGTAACTGTTTCCGATCGCGTCGGTGAGGTTGGACTTTGCGGTACGAATTGCTTCCGTCAGCGTCCGTCCTTTGGCCAGTTCAGCTGTAATCAATGAACTATAAACACATCCCGAACCATGTGTGTTTGCCGTGTCAAATCGCTCTGCGGAGAATGTTTCGGTGTCACCGGTCCGATTGATGAGCCAGTCCGTCGCCTCGTCGCCCTCAAGATGTCCGCCCTTAACCAGAACGGCGGGTCCCTGAAGGGTTTCCGCCAGTGTTTCGCCGAGAGCGGAAGGGGCTTCGTCGGTCGAAAGATCGAGCCGTTGAGCTATATGTTGAGTTTCGGTCCAGTTGGGGGTAATAAGATCGGCCTCCGGCAGCAATTCGTTGACGAGAGCATCCTCGGCCGCCTCCTCCAGCAGGGAATCGCCACTTTCCGCTACCATGACCGGATCCACCACGAGTTTTCCCAGGTCGTCAGTCTCTTCGACAACCACTCGGATGTTGGACTCGTTAAAGAGCATTCCCGTTTTGGTAGCACTGACGTCAAAATCCGACGTAACGGATTGAATCTGTTTTCGGAGGAAGCCGGAATCAACGGGTTCGATACCCTGGACACCGACGGAATTCTGGGCCGTCAGCGCAGTCAGAGCCGTGCAACCGTGAACCCCCCGGTGGGTCATCGCTTTTAAATCCGCCTGAATACCGGCTCCACCACCGGAGTCCGAACCGGCAATCGAAAGTGCAACGGGTGGACTATCAGTCGAAGAGGTCATAGTTATCCTCGTCCGGTAGTTCCTCGAAGAAACCGACGTCACGGGCGTTTTCCTCGACGTTCGAATTTAGCCCGGTACGGTTCTTAACGTCCTCAATGGAACTGAATTCCCGTTTATCCAGCGCCGTCTTGATTGATTCGGCCACGGTTTCTCCCATCCCTTCAACTGTAACGTAAGGAGCTCGTATCGTCGTGTCATCCTCCATTGTAAATTCCGATGGATCCGATTCGGTCAGACGGGGTGGCTTAATTGCGACCTCCCGCAGGTAGGCTTCTTTCATAACTTCGAGCATGGAGTACTCCTGTTGATCCCGCGCCTTGTCCTCGCCCCGATCCATGATCTCCTGAAGATCGTTCATCCGGGCCTCGACCTGCTCACGGGACGTAACGTAGCGGGCGTCGATGGCACTGGTCTTCAGCGAAAAGAAGCTGGCGTAAAATTCGGTCGGATGGTGAACTTTAAAATAGGCTATGCGGAAGGCCATGATCACGTAGGCAACGGCGTGGGCTTTCGGGAAGAGGTAGCTGATGCGCTTGCAGCTTTCCACGTACCAGTTGGGGACGTTCTGAGCTTTCATCTTCTG
>JBDGPI010000034.1:19351-26219 GCA_042219765.1 Salsurabacterium abyssinicum (SeqCode) | reverse complement strand
CAGCAAAATATTTCGGGTGGTGGTTACGTTAACCGCCAGTCCATAGACGTTGTACGCCAGTAACAACGACGGAAACACTGAGAAATTCACTGCCCGGTCCATGTACGCAACGGTTAAAAGAATGATTACGCCCCCGGCAATGTTGAAAACGATCAGGAGGTTCATAATGAAGGTCGGCATTGGTATTACGATCATAATCAGGACGGCGACAATTCCGACCGGCAACAGGAGGTCCGCCCTCAGTGGACCCGGCAGGACTTCGCCTGCTTCCTCAGCTTGCGGGGGCAACGTTTAACTCCTTCAGGTCCTGTTCGATGGAGGCCCGTCCACTATCGGGTGCCTCGTCCCGCTGGTTGTGAACCCATTTCAGAACGGTGGCAACGGATTCGTAAAGGTCCCGTGGGATCTCATCGTTGAGGTCCAAGCCGTAAAGTGTCCGGGCCAGCAGCGGAATTTCGAAAACGGGTATACCGTGCTCGGAGGCCAGACTCTTTATCCGCTGAGCCGTGAGATCCTTCCCCTTGGCAGTCACAACTGGAGCCTCCATTGAACTCTCGTCGAATTTTAACGCTACTGCGTAATGCGTCGGGTTCGTAATAATGACGTCGGCCTCCGGGACTTCCTCCATCATTCGCCGCTCGGACATCTCCTGCATTTTTTCCTGCTGGCGTTCCTGGACCTCCGGGTCACCTTCCTGTTGTTTCTTTTCGTCATCAACTTCCTGGGGTGTCATTTTCAGATCGTCGTACCACTGGTAGTACTCAATGGCGTAATCTATCGGGCTTACGATCAACAACATCAGGAGAACGGCCTTGAGAATAATCTCAAAGGCCAGTTGCATAATAACGCCGACGGCATCCAGCAGCGACATGTGAATTAGCGTAAGCAACCCGTCGAACTCGGTGTAAATGACTTCCGTCGCCAGTCCCAGTACCATCACGACCTTTAAGAGGGACTTTACGAAATCCCAGAGAACTTCCTGGGAGAAGATCATTTCCTCCATGATTTTATTGATCGACGGTTGAATCGCCGACAGGTCAAATTTCAATGGTTCCAGCGTAAACATAGGACCTGTCTGAACCAGGAACCCAAAGATTGCCGCTACGTACGAAACTGCCGCAATTGGTGCCACGATTCGACCAATTAAATAGATCATGTCCATAATCAGAGTGAGGGCGTTCCCCTGATTGATCGTCGTCAGGTACTGCATGCTCATTAGTTTTATCGTGAATTCCTTCAGTTCGTAGATCATCCAGGTCCCAGTTATCCAGATCATGAGAAAGCCCGCCCCCATTACCAGAGCGGAGGGAAGTTCCTCGGTTGTCGGAACATTCCCGTCGTCCATTGCCTCCTGCTTCTTCTTTTCGGTCGGTTCCTCGGTGCGACCTTCCTCTTCGGCACCAAAAAACTGGAGCGTAAACTCTCGATCGGAGGGTCTGTTAATCGTTTGCTCCGGACCATTCTCACGCCCCGACATGGTTCAGACCCCCATCGTTTTGAAAAGATCGAAAAGGGTTCGAAAATGCTGCCGGAAAAGGTCGACTCCCACCTGAATAAACTCCGGCAGGAGAAAAATGAACGTCGACAGACCCACCATGACTTTCAGCCCGAAACCAATGATCATGACGTTCATCTGTGGAGCAATCTTGGTCAGTATTCCGAGGGTCGTCGACATCAAAAAGACGACTCCGATCAGGGGTACCCCAATCAAAAACGCTATTTGAAACATCTCGTCGAACTGCGTCACAATCTCCCAGAGCATGGTGCTGGGCTCGAGTTCCATGCCCGTCGGGAGGTACTTGTAACTTCTGAAAACCGCCCGGAACACGAGGTGATGACCATCGAGAAGCAGGAACAGAATCGTCATCAAAAGTGTTTTGAGCTGTGAAATGATGGGAACACTGCTTTCGGCCAGAGGATCAAACACGTTGATAATCCCAAACCCCATCTGAATGCTGTAGAACTGCCCCGAGACCTGAAAAATCGTTATAACAATCAAAACCAGCACGCCGATTAAAAATCCGATGAACATTTCACCGACTCCGAAGAAAATTATCTCGGAAACTGTTCCCGGATCCGGCACCAATCCCTTGGCCGCAAGGGGTGGATACGCAATAAGGGCTACCATGAGGACCAGAATCCCCTTGACCGGGCCGGGAATCACTCGGTTGCTGAACACGGGAGTTACTATAAAAATTCCGGCAAGGCGAAGAACGACCATGAGGAATTGACTGAAGGACCCCATCAGGAACTGAAGTGCACTCACGGCCGATCAACAACCCCTTTCTCCCCTGGCTCCATCACCGAACGACGGAACCGAATTCATGGAATTTTGGTCATAAGCCCCCATACCTGCAACGTAAAGTGCATCAGCCTCTGAATCATCCACGGCCCCAAGATTCCGATGACCGTAATCAAGGCAAGTATCTTCGGAACAAACGTCAAAGTCTGTTCCTGGATGCTGGTCGCCGTCTGAAGGATACTAACAACCAACCCCACCCCGACCCCTGCCATCAGCAGGGGGGTGGCTATGATAAAAGCGTTCCAGAGAGCAATGCTTCCTATATCAATAACAAATTGGACGTCCATTCCGATCCCCTCCATTCCAAACAGTCACTGCAGTGCGCGACGAAATTGTTACGAACCATCTACTAAAGTACGAAATTTGCTTTGTGAACCCTTTCTTTCCCCTTTCCACGAAGTCTTGTATCGTGTTAGAACCTCTCTATATCACCCCGTAAGTTTGGACGATTGATTCGGTAATAACCGACCAGCCGTCGACCAGAACAAACAGCAGAATTTTAAACGGTAGTGAAATCATAACGGGTGGTAACATCATCATTCCCATGGACATAAGCACACTGGCCACAACCATGTCGATCACGACGAACGGTATAAAAATCAACACACCCATTATAAACGCCTTTTTGACCTCGCTGAGCATGAAAGCCGGGAGCAGGACCCAGAATGGCACATCAGCCCTGGTCTCGGGTTTGTCCAGGTGTGCCGTCTTCAGAAAAAAGCCAAGTTCACTGTGATAGGTGTTTTTGAACATGAAGACTCGCAGCGGCTCACCGGCTGCTTTCAGTGCCTCAATCTGTCCCATTTCACCATCCATGTAGGGTTGAACGGCCTGGTTGTTAATTTTCATTCCGGTTGGTGCCATGATGAAGACGGTTATAAAAATCGCCAGGCTAACCAGTACCTGTTTGGGCGGCATTCCCTGCAGGGACAGTGCTCGACCGACAAACGAAAGCACGATAATAATTCGAGTGAAACTGGTGACCATTAGCAGGATGCTCGGCGCAAGGGAGAGTATTGTCAGCAGGAAAAGAAGCTGCATTGCCATACTCAAGTCACCCTGGCCGTCGGCTCCCTCGACCCCGACCTGGAGGCTGGGAATCTGGAACTCGTCGGCTGACTGAGCTAAAACGGGCGACGTGACGGTGGCAACGATAAATAAACAGCAGAGTAGAAGAAGAGGCTTCTTCATGATGACCCGCCTCGTCTTTCAGTTGGTTCACACGATCCGTGAGATCATCAAGGTATTCCGACGTGCTCTCCTCCTTGAAGTCGTGGTTCTTGCTACCGACAAAATTGGAGAATATTTCCGCGAACCCGCGCGGCTGCTGTCCGTCCTGGTTGTCACTTTCATTCAACTGAAGCGCCTCGATGGTATCCGAATCGGTAATTTCATCGAGCTTCGTCACGCTGTTTTCGGTAACACCGAGCATGAAATACCGCGGACCCACCTGAACGATCTGAAGGTACTGGTTCTGACCGATCGATAGGGTCGAACGGACTCCCATGATCTCATTCCCGGTACCCGCCATGCCGGACTTTTCGAGTATTTTACTGAGCAACCAGATCCCTCCGAGTATAATCGCAAGGACCACCACGACTTTGATAAAAAACCAGGTCATACTCGTTCCGGAGGAACTGTTGTCCAGGTCGGCATTAATGTCGGGATCGGACTGTTCTTGTCCTGTAGTAAGGGGGGTATCCAGGGACTGACTCAGGAATTTTTCACTTTCAGTCTGGGAAGTCGGGGTAAATTTCTCCGCAGCGGAGGCTAAAGACGGACAGAAAACGAATAGGATCAAAGAGAGCGCGAGCCAATAGCGGAAAGAAACGCGAGTCAACCAGATTCCCCTCCATTCACAATCATGCAACACTAATACGATTCCCTGAAATTCCCTTCCTGCGTGGTGGAATAATATAACGGGAAATAAATGCTAATGCAAATATCTTCCTCGTCGATAAATGTTAGTTTAAACCGGAAGGCTAAAGAAAATGTTCAGGTCTGGGGGGATATCATCCCGAACACGGACGGAACGGTCGGTTGTAGCAAATTACTGACGGTCCTGTTGATAGAGGACGCCCCGAAATGGACAAGGACTGAAGTTCTGTGAGGTGGAAAGAATGGAAGGAAAGTGCTTCAGAAGACGCTAACCGAAACTGGGGGAGTTAAAGATCAGACTCAATAACGTCAATACGGCTGAAACATGAAGATATTATGTTAATCAAACACTGAAAAAGTGGGCAGCCGGAATTGTGGCGAAACTTAGGACGGTAAATAGGGCGGAGAAGCTTGGGTAAGAGCGGGTACTACTGAATTCGTTCCATGGGAGAAACAATCGACGTGACCCTGACACCGAAACTCTCGTCAATGACAACCACTTCGCCCCTGGCAACAAGCCGGCCGTTCACCAGCAGATCGACGGGTTCACCGGCGAGGCGTTCGAGTTCGATGATTGAGCCCTGACCGAGGTTAAGGATTTCCTTCACCTGAAGTTTTGTCCGCCCCAGTTCGACGGCAACCTCCATCGGGACGTCCATCAACATGTTCAGGTTCCCCTCGATCTCCTCACTTTCGGAGGCTTCAAACTGAGGGAACTCAACGGACTTGGCTTCGCTCTGATCACCGCCCGATTCCAGTGGTTCCTGTCCTCCCCCCGATTGCTGAGTCTGCTGCTGGGGTTCGGGTTCCGGCTCCGGTTCGGGTTCTGGCTCCGGTTCGGGCTCCGGTGCGGCTTCCTCCTCCGGGGCATGTTGGGCCTCCCAGATGGCCTCCGCCAGGGACATCGGCTGATTTTCTATGAAATGGCCCGAGTCAATCAGGTCCTCGACCTCAAAATTGTATTTCACCCAGAGGGATTCCGCGTCACCGATTTTTTCCTTGGCTTCCTCCCTGGTAACCACGTGGCTCTCAGGCGCTGATAGGTCGATTGATTCACCGGTGAGTTCATTGATCTGATTGGCAAGGGAGTTAATGATCTGGTTGAACATTTCGACGATGGCACTTTCGTAGACTTCGTCAAACTCATCCGGGGGATTATCCCCTTCCTGGCCCATCATGACGTCAGCCAGGAGCAACGCATCCTCCTCGTCAAGCAGGTAGCGCGCCGTTCCCTCCACGCTACCACCCAGTTCGGAGGTGATCATCACGAGGTTTTCGGGCTGCTCGTCGATGTTACTTTTGATGTCATCGGAGGAGTAAATGTCCAGTTCCGCGACGGATTGTGAGGCCTCTCGGTTCAGAATCGTCGAGAGAACGTTCTGAACGGATTCACTTAACTCCTCGTAGGTCTCTTTCAGGGTATCGGTATCGATATCCCCGGCGGCAGCAGCACCACCACCGGCCGTTTCGGTCTCTTCCTCGTCGTCACCTTCTTCGTCAAGTAGCGCTTCTATTTCTTCGTCCGACAGTGCCGCCTCTTCTTCTTCACCCATTGCTGATCTCCTCGCCTTCCTGTAAACCGCCGGCCTCCATTTCGTCCTCCATGTCCTCCATCAGTTCTGCTATAAACGCTTCCTCTTCGATGGGATCCAGAACCTGAACGGCAAGGGATCTCCCTTTGAGGCCCGGTCGACAATCGTATTTTGGATTTCCATTGATGCTCAATTTAAAAGGTTCGTCCATATCGGTGTCCAGCTTTAGGATGTCTCCCTCTTCCAGATCCACCAGATCCGAGGCACTCACCTTTGTTTTACCGACCTGAACGCTCACCGGTACTTCGACAAAATCCATCTGCTGGCGCAGACGGTCCATTTCCTGCTCGGTCAATCCCTGTTCTCCGGAACTGTACCAGTAGGTGGCCGAGAGCTGGTCGACCACCGGACCGAGAATCACGTATGGAATACAGAGGTTCGCCATCCCCTCGACGTTACCGATCTTCGTGTCGAAGGTGATAAGCACGACCATGTCGTTGGGTGGGACAATCTGAACGAACTGGGGGTTTGATTCAATCTGTTCGAGTCGGGGCCTGAGGTCGATGATATTCTCCCAGGCATCCCGCAGGTTATTCAGGAGACTCATGAAGATTCGTTCAATAACGCTATGCTCGATGTCGGTCAGTTCCCGTTCAATGTCGGCCGGATCCGTCTCCCCGGTTCCCCCAAAGAGACGGTCGACAATCTGAAAGGCCAGGGCAGGATCCAGTTCAAACAGAGCCTTCCCCTCAAGCGGATCCATGTCGATCACGGCCAGGGAAGTCGGACTGGGAACAACTTTCATGAATTCTTCGTAGCTGAGCTGATCAACCGAAGCAACGGATAGACTCGCCAGCGACCGAAGCTGGGCGGAAAGTTCGGTGGTCGTGGACCGGGCGAAGGTTTCGTGAATCATCTGGAGGGTACGAATCTGATCCTTGCTGAACTTGTCGGGCCGCTTGAAGTCGTACGTCTTGATCGTCCGGCCCTCAAATTCATCCTGGGGCCCCGCCGCGGTGCCACCGCCGGATCCGGATGATTCCGTCTGAGCCGGTGCACTCGTCTCAGGTTCCGGTTCGGGCTCGCCCCCGGAGGATTCCTCCTCCTCGCCCAGCGATCCAAGAAGTTCGTCAATTTCCTCTTGGTCCAGCGTTTC
>JBDGPI010000034.1:0-19341 GCA_042219765.1 Salsurabacterium abyssinicum (SeqCode) | reverse complement strand
TTATCCTCCGTTCGGATTCAGTGGTTGTCCCTTTTTTAATCCCCTAATAACTACAACGGTAAATTAAGGAAAAAAATTCAGTGATTTCTTCAAACTGACGTCTATTAACCGGTTTTTACCGAATGTCCAGGGGTTATTCGATTTTCGATCCTGTATAGTCGATTACTACTGAAAGACGTAATTCGAAAAGTAAATATCCTGGATACGGTTACCGCTTGTCAGTTTCTTGTTAATCTCCGAGACAAGCTTGTCCTGAATCTTTTGTTTATTCGAGTATCCCAGCTGCTCAATGTTCATCTGACCGAGTAGGCCGTAAATGAGGTCCCTTATTTGAGCCTTGCGTTTCTTCAACTCACCCTTAACGGCGGCGTTTTCATCGTTAAAAGCCAGGACGATAGCCACCTTTAAGGTCCGGGTCCGTCCCGTTCGAGGATCCTGCTTGGTAATGATGAAATCGTTTTCAAACGAGTAAGTTTGATATGGATTATGCTGCAGGGCGCCGGGCTGTTCCTCCGCGACTTCCTGTTCCTTGCCGGGTTGAGTTCCCATCCAGAGGGTGTTCGTCGTCCAGTATGTCACAAACACAACCAGCAGTACAACGGCTACGAGTGCGATGGCCCCCATGAGTATTTTGACAACAAAGGAGTCCATGAGGCCACCGGTGAAGTCCAGCATTCCACCGCCTTCCTGCTCTTCCCCTTCTTCCTCCTGCAGTTCCTCTTCCTCGCCAAGAACTTCTTCCTCAGCCATCAGCTACTCCTCCGTGATTCTGTTAGAATCAGTATTGTCTTACTCTTCGTTCTCAATGTCATCCCGCAGGATTACGATTTCAACACGCCGGTTCTCCTGGCGTCCCTCCTCGGTCTCGTTTGAAGCAATCGGCCGTGTTTGTCCAAAACCGACCGCTGACATCCTCGAGGGATCGATGTTGTAATTGTTGGTGAAGACTTCAACCACGTTGGCCGCCCTGAGAACGGATATTTGCCAGTTACTGGAATAATCAGTCGTGGGGATATTGTCGGTATGACCCTCAACCCGGACCATTCTTGACTGTATGCCCTCCGCTTTCAGTAGCATTGCAACCCGCCCGAGAAATTCGACCCCTTCGTCCGTCAGCTGAATCTGCCCGCGGTCAAAAAGAAGTTTATTGGTGACCTGGATAACAATCCCACGCTCATCCTTGCGGACTTTGGCGGAGTCTTCCTCGATCTGGAGCAATTTTTGAACTTCCTTGGGAATACTCTGAGTAACCGTCGACTCCGCTTCACTGAGCTCGTGCACGTTAATTCCCATGTTCATCAGCTTCGCGGGCGAGAGCGTCCGACCCCCTTCAAGTACCCCCACCGCTCCCTGGAAGGAGCTAATGACAACCTTGAAGGTCTGAGGGTTAATGGTGGACATGGATAGCAAAAGCACGAAAAAGACCAGAAGCAAGGTCATGGCATCACCGTAGGTGGTTAGCCAGCGTGCTTCACCATCACCACCGTCGTCATCGTCGTCGCCACGGGGCATTACTGCGCCTCCTCTTCTTCCTCTATATCGGATATGCGGAGGAAGGCTTTCAGTTTCTCTTCCACAATCCGGGGGTTGTCACCGGCTTGAATTGACAGAATTCCCTCGATCATCAGTTCTTTCTGCAGGACCTCCGAGTCGTTCTTGGCACGCAGGCGCTCACCCATTGGTGCGGCTACGACGTTTGCCACTACAGCACCGTAGAAGGTTGTAATAAGCGCAACGGCCATGCTGGGTCCAAGCTGATCGGGGTTATCGAGGTTCCCGAGCATAACAACCAGTCCAATAAGCGTTCCAATCATTCCCAGTGCCGGAAACAGACCGGCCATGTGATCCATGACACCCGCGCCGAACTGGTGTCGTTCGTGGATGTAATCGAGTTCCTTCGTCAGTATATCTTCGACAACCTCAGGATCAGTTCCGTCCACGACAAGTTGCAATCCTTTCTGCAGGAAATCGTCGTTTAACTCCGCGAGGTCGTCCTCGAGGGCCAGCAACCCTTCGCGACGGGCTTTCTCGGCAAAACTGACCATCACCGGTCGTACTTCGTTAACGTCCAGCTGTTGTTTTCGAAAAACCACTTTCAGGACACTGAGCAGTTCAATACATTTACTTAAGGGGTACGAAAATAAAAGAGCACCAAATCCACCACCAATGACAATGAAGAACGACGCCGGGTCCACGAACATGATCGGGTTACCGGCCATGATCATTCCAACGATGATGACGCCGAAGGTGCCTACAATCGAAAGGATTCCACTTATATCCACGTTACCACCTCTGGTCTATTAATCGCCCGTGTTGACAATTTCGGGGGTCTCGCCGATTCGTTTTCGGTATTCGACAATTCGATCAATTATTTCTTCGGGAGGTTCCTCAACAATAATTCGCTTACCGGAAACCAGGCAGAGTACGGTATCGGGAGTCCGTTCAATGACCTCAATCTGGTGGGGGGAGACGTAAAAGGTCGTCCCGTCCAGACGCGTGGATTCAATCATGTCCGGTGTTGCCTCCCGTCCCTGTCCTGCAAAACTGAATCGTATCCGGTCCCCACTGGCTTAAAACCAGGCTATTATTGTAACAAGAGTACTGGTCCAGTGGAGTAACCATCCCATTCAAAGTATCGGCGGGGTACTGGGGTAGACTTTAACGGAGAGTCCGAAAGTTCGGTCAAACGTCGAAAGTCGAACGTCAAAAGTCCTTACCTAAGTTGAAAGTTGACGGTTCAAAGTTGAAAGTTTTTAATGGGGCTTCCCTCTGGGGTTTATGCGTGAAAAGTGAAGAGTGAAGAGTGAAAAGTTACTGAAAATCGAAATTAGTGAAGAGTGAAGGGTGAAAAGTGAAAAGCTAAGTCATCGAAATTAAAGATTGAAAATCGAAAACAGATTAATCAACGGGGGAGATTGACAGTGTTAACTTCCATCTGACCCTGGAAACAATTACTCGATGGTCCGACGGGTTACTTGTATGCGTAAAAACTTTCTCCGGGACACAACAAAAAGCAGTCCAACGTCTCATGTATCAGTTTTGAAGCATTGGATTGTCAATCGAGTGGAAAGTATCAAGAAAGGTTTTTTTGTTTTCGATTTTGGGTATTCGATTGACCTTCGACATTTGACTTTCGACCTTTGACGTTTGACTGACGTAATAAGATGGCTCATGACAGGTGACCCTGAGAGAGGAGGTCTCCACGTCTACCGATAATCGATCCACGGAGGTCGATCGGCCACCTGTCACTCGCCACCCACAGTTGAGTTCGAAATCGTCCGGTCGTTCGCCCGGCGGCCCGTCTCAGGCCGCCGGAGGCCACCCTGCTGCTCAATTCAAAGGATTTAGATCAGCTGCAGGACGGACTGGACCATCTGGTCCGTCGTTGTAATCGTTCGTGTGTTCGCCTGGAACCCTCGCTGTGTTGAGATTACCTGTGTAAATTGAGAGGATAGCTCAACGTTTGACCGCTCGAGGGCTCCCGGCGTAACGGTACCCCGGCCACCACTTCCGGCGGTACCGACCTGGGCTCGTCCGCTGTTGGCGCTTTCGGCGAAGTAGGTTCCGCCCTCTTTCGAGAGACCTTCCGCGTTCTGGAACTGACTGACGGCTACCTGCGCGAGATCACGCCGTTCACCGTTGTCGTATGACCCCTGGAGCGTTCCAGTCTGATCGAAGGAAAGTGACGTTAACCCCCCCTGTGCGGAACCGTCCTGATCCGCTACCGAGAGATTACTTTCCCCGGCAAATTGCGAGATGTTGCTGAAGTCCGGATCGAGTTCGACGGGAGCCGCCCCCTGGTCAAGGTTGGCGGCATTCTGTAATGTTTCCTCGGGCGGATTAAAGTAGACACTACCAGCTTCCACGTCCTGAGCGGGCCCCTGTGGCGGGTACTGCTGGGGGACCTGTGAGTTAAACGAATTCACCTGATCGACCTGACCGTTCTCCGTAAACGTGATTTTCCCGAACCCGGCCAGTTCAGGATCGTTCGGGTTGACTGGGGTCGGATCGGTTGCGTGGTAGATCCACTCGTTCGTGTCCTGCTTCTCGAAGGTGTAATTCAGCGTGTGCTGGTTCCCCTGGGAATCAAAGACGTCCGAGGACGCCACCGTTTGCACCTCGCTGTCGTTCTTCTTGGAGGCTGTCCCGCCCGACCCGGTCGTTGCGACCAGGTTGGTCAGATCGGGACTCCCCGGGGACATGATCCCGGACGTGTCGTTCAGGTTCGGACCGAAGTTCATGTTGGACGGCGGCTGGTCCTGGGGAAGGAAAAGGGCTGTTTCGTTGCCGTCACCGTCCGAGGCGACACTGTACGCACGGTCGTCGCTTCCGGATGACCGGGCTTCGGTTACGGCAAATTTAACCCGTTCACCAGCAGCAGGCGGATTCTCCCAGTCCTCGGCGGCGATTGATATTCCCAGGTCATTCGCTCCATCAAAAAGCCGTTCGTCGTTACCGGCGCTAAACGTTGTGCCACCGGCGGCATTTTGTAACTGATCGGCGGCTGAGGTGGTATCAATGTTACCGTCGCCGCTGAGATCAGCATAGACTTCGTAGTCGCCGCCAGCGAGACCCTCTATAACGAATTCCTTGTTTTCGATTTCATCGAGGGCGTTGTCGACGCTGCCATCAATTTGGGTGTTATTACCGACAAGGTTAAGGTTGGACTCATCGTAGTTGTAAACTCGCTTCAGGTCGGCGTTGCCGCTGGTCGTGACGGGCTGTTTTACACGGAACGTCTCACTGCCCGAGCCGCCCCAGCGGAACTCCTGCCTGATGGTCCCGTCCTCGTTCATGACTTCCTGGCCCTTGCGGTTCAGGAGGCCCGTACCGTTGTCGCCACTAACATTTCCCTTCGGGGAGAAGTAAATTTCATCACCGACGGTATTCTGAGTGTCATTAAAGAGTCCTGCCTTGAATTCCAATTCACCGTCTCGATCAACGTTTCCGTCTCCATCAATATCACGTCTTAACCGTTCATCCGATCCCATTTCACCGACGAAGGGCGTTGAACTAGCAGGTGGTGAGTCAAGGGACGATGGCCAGCTAAAACCCACTGGACTTCCAGCAGCGCCAGGACCGTTAGTACCATCTTCGATAACATAGTTCCAGTTACCGTCGTCGTCCTGCCACTGAACGGTGTACTCACCATTTGAATCAAGATCAGGATCACCAATCATTTTCATACGCAGTTCGCCGTTCCAGTTCTGGTTCTGCAGGTCCGCCATCAGCCCCTGCTGGTCACGGGCCTGAATGCCGTTCTCGCTGATCGTGTAGTTCGTACCATTGTCCTCGGCGGCTTCGAGCTGCTCAATCCCGTTGCTGAAGTTGGCATCCGGATTCTGGAAAACGCCCTCGACCTGTCCCTGGTCGTTCAGTTTCATGATCCCCTGGAGTTCCCGGCCGGTAACCTTGTCGACGACCGTGTCACCGGTCTGCTTTCCGGAGGGCGGGTTCTGCGTCCAGACGGCGTTGAACTTGTACATTTCTTTCGTGGGGTGGTAGCGCTCGAACTCGAAACGGACTTTTGACCCGTCGAAACCGACTTCAACCGGGTCGATGCCGACGCCTTCGCTGGCGTCGAGGTTACCGCTTAATTCCTGGAAGGTCGTGGCCGAACCCGGAATACTCTCCATCGCCTCGGTAACCTGGATGTCCTCGGGTTGACCCTGGGAGACGAGATTCTTGATTTCACCGTTCTCGACGTTGGCGTTGTACCCCTGGACGACGTTTCCGTTGGCGGGGTCCACCAGTTTTCCGTTGGAGTCAAACTGAAAGGAACCGGCCCTCGTGAAGAGATTCGTGTTCGATCCGGCCTGGCGGACCGTAAAGAAACCGTCGCCCTGTAGGGCCATGTCGGTGTTAACACCAGTCCGTTGCAGCTGTCCCTGGCTCATGTCCAGGTTGACCGAACCGGTGGTGACACCGAGTCCGACGGACTGAGGGTTCGTACCACCACGGGTTTCCGACGGGGCCGTGGCCGTCGCCGTCTGCTGGGAGATAAACGATTTAAACACCACGTTCGATTTCTTGAAACCCGGTGTGTTCAGGTTTGAAATGTTGTTACTCAAAGTGTCCATCTTGTCGAAGTGGGATTGCAACCCACTGACGCCCGTAAATAGGGAGCGAGTTACCATTAGATGTACCCTCCATACGATAATATGGCAATATAAAGTTCGTGTTCCGAAATCTCCTGCGGTATTTACTGCATTAACTGGCGTATTAATTCAACAAACTGGCACAACTAGGTCTGTATTAAATACTCCATCAACACGATTCCCCGGTAACCACTCCAAAAACAACAGTCAAATGTCGAAAGTCCAAAGTCAAAAGTCCCTGGATTTCCGACTTCGAATTCATTTATCACCCTCCGATTGATTGAGGTAATTCCTGAGTCCCACAATTAGTTTCGAAACTTCTTTTACATCACTTTCTAGCTTTGCCGTGACTTCGTCGGATAAATATCCAATTCGCTCTGCAAGAAGAAGTTGGGTTCTCACTTCTCCAGCAGAACCCTTAGCTATTGATAAAAATCGTAGAAATTCTTGATCTCCTTCTCTTTCAAATCCTTCAGCTATATTCGATGGTATAGAAATAGAACTCTTTCTTATTTGGTTCCTTAATTCGAAGTCGCTCGAAAACTCACCTTCTGTGGTTAATTCATAAATTCGTTTGCTTAGATCCATACTTTTCTGCCACACATCAAGATCTTCGAATTTTTCTAATTTCATTCTCTAAATCAGTTTTGACCTTCGACTTTCGACTTTTGACCTTAGACCGGAGGGAACTCTCAATTAGGACCCATCCTCACTCATAGTGCTTATAGACGCGATGGTGTCGGTGCCCACATCGTTCCCACCGATGACGACGGAGGTTTCATTGCCGGTTAACTTCACGCTTTCGACTTCACCGGAGATGGTGTTCCCCTGCTTGGTGGTTGCCTTCACCTTGTCGCCCAGGAGCGTTAAAAACTGCTGGGACTGGCTTGATTGCTGGATGTCCTTGAAGGAATTGGCAATTTTCGTCATCTGTTCGAGCGAGGTGAGGGAGGACATCTGCTTGACGAACTGACCGCTTTTCTGGGGTTTCAGTGGATTCTGGTTCTTGAGTTGGGCCATCAGGATCTTTAAGAACTGATCCTTGCCGATTTTGTCGCCGATCCCGCCGGTTAGTCCGCCGGAAGATGCTGCTTCCTGTGCGCTTTGCTGTTGTTGTGTCTGCTGTCCGGTTCCCGAGACGCCTTCCAGTACCATGCTTGGCCTCCTATCAAAGTGGGCCATCCCTGGCACGTAAAAACCGAGAACCGTCCGTGGTTCTTTTAAAAACAAATTGTATCTTTAGCTACTACTAAGTATCGAACTCTCCGAAAATTAGTTTAGTTAAGATTTATTTTTAATAGTGAAAAGTGAAACGTGAAGAGTGAAAAGTGTCTACAATTCATCGCCAATTGAATTTTGAAGACCAACAATCATCCGAGAAATCTCTCCATTTTCCTCCAGTAGTTCCTTGATTCGACTGGTTTCCGAATATCCCAATTCCGAAGAGATCAATAATTGAGTTTCAAGTTCCGAATTGCTCCCCTGTGCCATATGAAGAAAATTCAAAAACTCTTTTTGCGTATTTCGGGCTGCTCCCTCAGCTATATTGCTGGCTATTGAAGTAGCAGCTTTTCTCATTTGCGATGCTAATCCATAAAGCTCCTCGTCGGGAAAATTGGCGGTTACTTGGTAGACATCTTTTACGAATTCCAGAGACCGTTTCCAGACTTTCAAACTATGATGCGGTCTGCTTTTTTCGTTTTGATCTAATTGATTGAGGTATTTTTCGTAATCATTCATAGTACAACGCCCTCAAAGGGACAATTCTCAATGTGATCCTTTCCTGGACAAGTGAGATCTCACATGAGATTCTCCAATTCACTCTAAACGTTTCACTTTTCACTCTTCACTTTTCACTCTTCACTGTTCACCGTTCACTAATCAAGCCACAAGCTCAATCGTGCTGTACTCCCGGATGGCCCGTCGGCGGCGGGAATTTGTTTCCTCGGCTGCCTCAACCTCCTCCTCGGCGGCCTGGCCACGGCGGCCGGCGGGACCGCGCTGTTCCCTCTCGTCGAAGAAATCCTCGGCGGCGTTATCCTCCTCCGAGTCCATATCCGAAACGTCCACGTCGTCGATTTCCATGCCGATCTGGTCGAGTGACTGTTTTAACTGTTCCATGTTGCCCTTAAGGCTCTGTTTTACCGATTTCGTCTCGACCTTGAAATTGGCGGTAACCTTGTTGCCCTGAACCGATACTTCCAGCTTCACTTCACCGAGGGCCTCTGGCTGAAGCTGCATTTTCATGGATTTCTTGCCGTCCTCGACCATGGTCTGAGCCCGTTCGACGATTTGATTGATCATCCGGCGGGCTTCGGCCTGTGAGCGACGGCCCGTTGCGGTTTCCTGAACGTTGGCCGCCGTATTCTTTGAGTTCTGGTTGGCATTACCCTGGTCTGAGAATGAAGTTCCCGCATCTTCACTGGCCTGGACGCTGCGGGCGGTGTTATTCTCGAAGCTCGATAGCTGGCTTGTGCGACTGGAACCACCCGATTTGTTGTCGCTGATCTTTTCGGATGAGTCACTTTTGAGGACATCCGCTGCCTTTGCACTATTCTGGGCCGTCTGTTGACCCTGCTTAACGGGTTCGGAGGTTTTTAACTGACCGGTTTTTTCGGGTTTCGGTTGGGATTTCTCCGAGTGGTTTTTCGCCGACTCGGGACTTTGGGCGACTTTCGTCTTTGGCTGGTGTTTGCCGGTGGACGTGTCTTTCTTTCCCTTTTTGTTGGCAACGTCCTTAGCGGCTTCGGCGGCACTGCTGGCCGTCTGTTTAGCGGATGAATTACCGGTGGACTGAGCCGCGTTCTTCTGGGTGTTCTCCGACGCGTTACTTGCAACTTTGTGCTTGGTGGAGCCGGATTGTTTCGACTGGTTGGTAGTTGTTGGCTCCCCGGCGGTTTTTGCGGAGGACTGACTGGACTTAGTGGTGTTTTGTGAGGACTCTTTGGAATTGCCCGAGGACAGTTTGGATTCCTTCGAGGACAGTTTGGATTCCTTCGAGGACAGTTGGCCGTCGGATTGTTGCTGTTTGCTACCGGCTTGCTTTTTGGCAGTTTTTTGATTGCCGGCCTTAGTACTGTCGGCGGTCGTTTTATTATCACCACCCGACTTGAGCTGCTGGCGGAGTTTCTTTCGGAGCGATTCATCCTTGATCTTACTGTCAATCTGTTTCAGCAGGTCCGACCGCTGTCGATTTAAAATGCTGTTTTTGCCGGACCCTGTTTTCCTGGAGTCGGACTGACTGCCCAGACGCTTTAACTGCTCACGGAGGGCTTTGAAGACGTTTCCGATCTTTTTCTTCAGTGAAGCCGTGGATTCGGAACTTCCACCGCTGTCACCAAGCTTCGATTGCAGGGATTTAACTCGGTCAATCAGTTTTGAAAGCGTTGATTCAAGTTTTTTGGTGGCTGATTGGCCAGACGTGGTCTTTCCGGAGGCTTTTGCTTCACCACCGGAATCCGAACGTTCGAAGGATATTTTGATCGACTTGTTAGATGACTCTTCCGAGGATGAACCAAGTTCTTCAGCGAGTGATTTTACCGTGTTACTTAACTCATTTCCGATTTTCTTCTTTGAGTCCTTCAGGTAGGACTTGAACTGATTTAAGAGCTTTTTGATGTCCTCGAGGAACTGTTTGAGTTCCTTCTTGTTCATGTCATTAAGCTGGGACGTGATATCTTTGGTCTGTTTTACGAGGGTTTCTAGAGCCTTTACGGCATCTCGGACATCCCCGGGTTTGGACTCATTTGCCAGCGATTTTACGAGGCTCTTGACCTTTTCCCGATCGCTGTCCTTCGAAAGATTGATTTCGCCGTCCTCGATCTCCTGGAGAACCGCCCGCTGACGGTCCGTCAGGGATTCCGTTGACTCACGTTCGGCGTCGTTTTTACTTTCGGCCTCCCTGGTCTCACGCTTGCGAGTTTCCGTCCGATGGGCTTCCTGAAACGACTGTTCACTTTCACGATTACCACCGTTTTCGGAACGCTCAAAATTCAGTTGCTTGCTCTGGTTGCCCCTTTCACCGTCCATTGTAGGCTTATTGCCGGTTTCCTTTTCGTTGGGGAGGAACTGATCCCGCTTGACCGTAAAAGATCGATCCTCCTGTTTGGCGGCTCCATCCCTAACTGCATTTCGCAGTGAGTTCATGCGTTCACTGGAATCATTCAGCTGCCGGCGTAATTCCTCGGAAAATGACTTACTGGAGCCGGAACCGGAGGCAGGAAGACTGATGGACCCGGCGGTAAACTTCACCCGGGGGGAACCATTCTTGAGTTGGCTGCTGGCACTGAGCAATTCCTGAATTAAATTCATCAAAAATCTCCTGCCGAACTAAATTGGGACGCTCATAATTGTCTTCGGCAGGCTGAACCGTGAGCTTAAGGTTTAATAAATCCGAGATAATCGAGGACACACAATCTGAAATCGAAAAACCACGGTCCTTTAGAGGGACGACAATTTACACGCTTCGGACTCAGGATAAGGAAGGAGTGAAGTGAAATTCTAAATTCTAGAGGCCGGCACTAGAATTTAGATCTAAGATCAGGATCGTCGGTCATCAATCTCCTGCAGTCCACACCCCAGAGGAATTCCCAAAACCTCGTTACTTGTTACTCCTTGCCATCTATTAATTACGGTGATCAGGAGAATACCGGCTTTTACATTTACAATTAGTTTTTCACTATGAAGGATCCAGGAGGCTTGTCACTCGTAGCTTATGACTTCCCCAGAAGTATAGCTGAAAAGGCCCGTTTTGGATTTTCGATATTCGATTTTTGTTAACTTTTCACTTTTCATTCTTCACTTTTCACGATCTCAGGTTTTCGACCTTGGATTTTGGATGTTTTTAACTTTCAACCTTCAACTTTCCACTTTCAACTCGGTGCTTGACTCTCGACCTTCGACTGTAGTAATATTGTTCACCGTTCACTAAACTAATTTCAATAACTTTTCACCCTTCACTTTTCACCCTTCACTTTTCACTCTTCACTGAGTTTCTCCCCCGGGAATTCCCAGTTACCCACCCGGATAATTGGCCATTTTCCTCGTTAGCTGGGCCGAACGAGCGGGATCCATGTTGGAAAGAATTATACTGGAAGTAGACGTTTCCATTTTTCGAAGAATCGAAATAACGATCCGGTCACTCCGTATACCTTCAAGCCGTGTGGCGGAGGCATTCGGTGGCATATTGGAGTAAAGGTCAGCCAGGTACTCCGTTCGGGCCTCCCGGCTTTCGAAGCGGGATTTTCGTTCCTCCAGTGCGTTCTCGCGCTGTTCGAGCGTCTCCTCGGTTCTGTTGAGAGCCTGGCGTTTACTCTTAAGTTCTTGTCTCTGTTGCTTTATTTCCTGCCGTTTTTCCTGGAGCTTGTTCCGTTTTTTCTGAATTTTTTCCTGCAGCTGTCGAAGTTTTTGGGTCTGGAAGGCTTCCTGAGAGACGGGGCGCTGCTGCACGAACTGCCCGACGTATGGGGTTTCCGACAGGTAGCGAACGGCCTGGTTGCGTACGTCCACCAGACCGATGGTATCAAGCATGTACAAACCAGTAGCTATTAGTCCCGTTAGGACCAGAAATAGGAATATTGAGAGGCCAGTCTGCGCATCTTCGCTGTGAATGTTCACGAAATCTCCCTCCAACAACGTTTAGGAGTTTAGAGTTGTCCCTGACTCCTTTAATTGTCGGAAGGTGGAGAGAACTTTTTTAACGTAATTTTGAGTCTCGTCGAACGGCGGGACTCCATCGTACTTCTCAACCGCACCGGGACCGGCGTTATAGGCGGCAAGAGCCTCTTTGAGGGAATCGTGGTCGTCCATTAACTGACCGAGGTATTTCACACCGGCCCGAACGTTTTCCCGTGGATTTTCCGGGTCACTGACTCCAAACTTCCTGGCCGTTTCAGGCATGAGTTGCATCAGACCCACGGCTCCATCCTCACTGCGGGCCTCTGGATCAAAGTTGGATTCAGTCTCAATAACGGCCCGTACGAGGGATTCGTCAACCCCCTCTTTGCGACTAACGTTTTGAATGTGATCGTCGAGTGAAACGCTGGAACCGGTTTTTTTCTGGTTAAGTACGTCGGCAAAATCGGGAAGTGATTCCCCTACACTGCGCCGGGCCTCCTGCTTAACCTGGTTCGGCTTATTTTTAATTTCCTCAATGTGTTTGTTTAAATCGGACACCTGCCGCAGGATTCCGTTTAGTCCTTCAATCATGAGCTCTCAACTCCCCGTGACTTACGTCCTTTTTAAACCCTGTTTCGGACAAAATTTCCACTCCAGTATAATGATACATCACACAGTTGGCTTAAGCTAAAGACGCTAATTTACTTTAGGCTCCGCCGAGGATTCACTTTACACAATCATCCACAGCAGCAACGCTCAGTTCTCTTAACTCTTCACCTTTCACTCTTCACTCAGAGCTATAGCCAGAAAACTCGCTACTCATAAGTATGGCTCCAACGGCCCGTTTTCGATTTTCGATCTTAGATTTTCGATAAGTTTTTTAACTTTTCACCTTTCACTTTTCACTTTAATTTCGACTTTTGACTTTCGACTTTTGACTTTCGACTGTATTTATGACTCTCGACTCCCGACTCTTGACTCATGACTCTCGACTCATGACTGTTCCAACCGTTCATTCCTGAAAATACTGCTTGTTACTGATGTCATCCTGTTCCTTCTGCTCGGCGTCCCGGATTTCCTCCTGGAACTCCTCGAAATCCTGGTCCTTTAATTGTTCCATCACCTGTCGTTTCTGGGAGGCTTCCACCAGTTGCTCGCGTTGTTCCTCGAGTTTTTCCTCCCACTCCTCGACAACCTTCCTCTGTTGCTCAATTTGATTGTTGAGTTGCTGGGCGTATTTGCGGTGCCGCTGTAACGACTGGGGATTGCCCCGTTTCTTCGATCGGGCCTGGTTAAAAATATTTTCGAGTTTCTGTTCGAGTTCCGAGAGTTTTTTTTGTTCCTCTCGAAGCCGGTTCTGTATCTCCACGAACTCCGCCTGCTCCTGGTCCTCCTCGAGTTCCCGGACGTCGAGAATACGCTGGTAACGGAACTGAAACGACATCGTCGGGTCAGCTCCTGGAGTCTACTGGTTGCAGTAATCCCGCGACCGTAACGGATCCACTCAATGTTGACCGGCGCCGATTAACCAATCTGGGTCATACCTTCCGCATCCAGCGAGGGTGAGGAATCCTCAAAGATACTTTTTAACTGATCGACCGTCTCCTCGTAGTCGGCTTCTTCGTATATGTCCTGCTGGAGAAAATCACGCACGTCGTCAATATGGTCCAGGGCATGGTCAATCTCAGGGTTGCTTCCACTCTCGTAAGCTCCGATGTTGATCAGGTCCTCCGCGTCCCGATAGGTTGCCATGACTTCCTTGAGTTTGCCGGAGGCCTGACGGTGATTCTCTTCGGTAATGTCTTCCATGACCCTGCTGACGCTCTCAAGCACATCGATTGCCGGGTAGTGATTTCGCGAGGCAAGTTCACGGTTGAGTGAAATGTGTCCGTCAAGGATACCCCGGACGGTATCCGATATGGGTTCGTTAAAGTCGTCTCCCTCGACAAGAACATTGTAAATTCCCGTAATGGTCCCTTCTTCTCCGGCCCCCGCCCGCTCGAGTAACTGGGGCAGGAAATTAAACACGGAAGGAGGGTACCCCCTCGTGGCGGGAGGTTCCCCTGCGGCGAGACCGATTTCCCGCTGTGCCCGCGCCACCCTGGTCACACTGTCCATCATGAGCAGCACGTCCTGTCCCTGGTCACGGAAATATTCGGCGATAGTGGTCGCTATGTAGGAGGCCCGTTTTCGAACCAGTGGGGGTTGATCGCTCGTTGCCGCTACAATGACGGAATTTTCACGCGCCCCCTGTAAGTTTTTGTCGATAAATTCACGCACCTCACGGTTACGTTCCCCGATGAGCGCAATCACATTGACGTCGGCGTCCGTCGAGCGAGCAATCATTCCCATTAACGTACTTTTACCGACACCACTTCCACTGAAGATACCAACCCTCTGACCCCGGCCGAGGGTCAAGCAGCCATCAATGGCCCGGATACCGGTGGCAAGCGGTTCGGTAATTCGCTGACGATGGAGACTGCTTGGGGAATCACGGTAAATCGACATTGGTTTGCCCTGGGTAAGGGGAGGACCGGTGTCCATCGGGTCACCGCGCCCGTCAATAACACGGCCCAATAGGTGCTCCCCGACCTTCATTCGGAACGGGTGACCGGCGGCAATCACCTGGCTATCGGAACTGATACCCTGTACGTCGCCAATGGGCATAATCTGGACGATATTATCCTCGAAACCAACCACTTCCGCCGGAATACGTTCCCCGTCGGGTTTTTCAATGTGACAGAGTTCGCCAATTGAGACACCAGGCGGGCCAATGGACTCAACGATCAGACCAACAACTTCGTTGACACGGCCGGTTATGCGAAAATCCGAGGCATTCTCCCAACAGGCACGGGCACGGTCACTCAGGCGGGTCATAGGAGGTCGCTCAAGCAGTTAATCGGATGGACCGGTATCGGTGTCATCAGGCTCGTCGGCAGGTTCCGGTAGGACACTGGTATCGGCTCCCTCGAGGTCCTCGAGTAAGACCTCGCTGAGGTGATCAATCTGGTTTCTGACGGACCCTTGCACGTCGCCGAAGTTCGTGCGTATCCGGCAGCCCCCCCGGTCCATTTTCGGATCACTGGTAATTGTTAATTCCGTTAGGTTCGGATGAGAATCAAGGAGGTCGTCCTTTACGCCCTGAATAATTTCAGCGTCCTTGGGATTGAGCACCACTGTCACATCATGAACTTTCGAAAGTTCGTCCAGGGCGTCTCTGACCACCCTCTGAATAACCTCTTCATCAATCTCCAGGGCTTCCCGAATCACCTTTTCGGCAAGGACCCCGGCCATTTCAATTAAGCTACGGGTATTTTGATCGAGGAAGGCCTGGCGTTCCCGTTTGGCTTCGTCGAGAATGGTTCCGGCCTGTTCAACCAGGTCGGCCATATCCTCACGGGCAGCGCTTTCACCGTCCGCGTAGCCCTCGTCGTAGCCTTCCTGCCGGGCTTCATCAACGTCTGCCTGCTTTTGGTCGATGATCTGTTGCGCTTCGTCTTCAGCTTCCTGGCGAATCCGTTCGGCTTCCTCACGGGCTTCCTGCAGAATTTGTTCACGTTGCTCTTCGGCTTCCGGCTTCTTCTCTTCGATTTCCTGTTCCAGTTCCTGGATCCGATTACGGGCGTCGGATATTTTGTCCTTGAGACTTTTCAGGACGTTGTTGGCAAACTCTTCCTCGGGTCCGAGATTCTGAATCGTGATTCCGGACCCTTCGTCTTTAAAATCACCGGACTTGTAGATGTTATCAGGCAATGATTTCTTCCTCTCCACCCCGGACAACAACGATCTGGCCCTCGTCCTCGAGTCGTCGGATCACGTTGACGATTTCCTGCTGGGACTCCTCCACGTCACTGACGCGAACCGGTCCCATGTACTCGAGTTCCTCTCGCACCATACTGGCTGCTCGCTGACTCATGTTAGAGAACACCTTTTCTTTGACGTCCTCTTCGACCGCCTTCAGGGCCAGGGTCAGCTCTTCCTGATCGACTTCCCTGAGTACCGTCTGGACGTCCTGGTCACTCAGCTGTGTTATGTCCTCAAAGACGAATAGCTGACGCCTAATTTCCTCGGCCAGCTCGGGATCGTCTTCCTCCAGGGATTCCAGTATGCTTTTTTCGGTTCCCCGGTCGGCCGAATTCAGCATCTCCACAATGGCCTCAATACCGCCGGTTGCGGCGTATTCTTCATTGACGAGGGAGGACAGTTTTCGTTCGAGAACTCGCTCGACCTCCCTGATCATCTCCGGTGAGGTTCGATCCATCAGCGCGATTCGCTTGGAGACGTCCGCCTGTATTTCCATGGGCAACTGCTGCATAATCTCCGAGGAGGTTTCGGAATCGAGGTAAGCAAGGACAAGCGCTATGGTCTGGGGGTGTTCTTCCTGAATAAAATTAAGGATGTGTTCGGGCTCGGCCTGGCGAATAAAATCGAAGGGACGTACTTCCTGGGAGGTGGTAAGGCGATCGATGACGTCCTTAGCTTGATTCGAGCCAAGAGCTTTCTCGAGAATGTCCTGAGCCGTGTCCATGCCTCCCTGACTAATGTACTCCTGGGCACGGAGCATCTCGTTGAATTCCTCGAGAACTTCCTGGCGCTGTTCGGGTTCAACAGTGTCGATTCGGGCAATTTCAAGGCTTAGTTTCTCGACTTCCTGATCGTTCAGGTGTTTGAAAATTTCGGCGGAAAGCTCGGAACCTAACGAAACAAGAAGGATAGCCGCCTTGCGAAGCCCGCTGATGTCCTCCGCAGCTTCACCCATCCTATCGACACCTTTCGCTGAGCGTCGTCAAAGAACCGCCAACACCTATTAACAATAACATAACTGACCGTATTCCGTGGTTACCCTTCGGCGGCGAACCAGGAACGAAGGATTCGTGCGAAATTCTCGGGGTTTTCCTCGGCGGCCTGCTGTAGTTCATCAAGGGTCTCTTCTCGTTCCATTTCCTCGACGGAGACTTCGGCCATTAAGTCCCGGCTCGGAACTTCTGGCTCCACTTCTCCGCCCTCTCGACCGGCCCGGCCCCGGGAACGAAGCCAGTAAATCAAGAACGCTATTATTATTGTAAGCGCTATAATTCCGGCAATAAAGTAGGCGGCCTGTTCCTGAAATTGCTGCTGGCGTTGTTTCCGTTTCCGTTCGGCAATTTCCTCCGACCGATCAAATTGCAACGTGGATACCTTAATTTGATCGCCCCGTTGCTCACTGTAGCCGACGGCAGCCTGTGCAAGTTCACGGATTTTTTGCATCTGTTCCTCGGAAGGAGGGTTGTATTCATAGGTTGTTTCCCCATTTTCGGTAACTTCCTCGTAGGTTCCATCAACCGTAACCACCGAGGATACCCGTGTCAGGGCCGGATCTTTGACGATGTTGGTCACGTCTTTGTTCGCGAAGTAGTTAACCACCGATGATTGTTCCTGGTAATCGGTCACCTGACTTTCCGTTTCTTCGGCCCCCGGTATGTTGCTCTCGGTTCCGGCGGGACCACCCGGCTGTACATTTTCACCCTGCAGGTCCTTTGATTCCTGTTTTTCGCTTGCTTTTAGTTGTTCGAACGATCCTTCGGGTTTTGAATAATGTTCCATCTTCTTTTCGATTCGGTCAAAGTCCATTTCGGCCGTGACCGCCACGGAAATGCGATCCCTTGTAAGCACCCGACCCAGTGACTGACGCAATTTTTTCTCGAGTTTGTTCTCAACCTGGGATTTGACCTGTAGTTGTTTGGCTTTCTTACCGGTTAGTCCTTCACTATCCTGATCGAGTTCCTCGGAGAGAATACGATCGTTCTGGTCCATGACGACGACATTTTTGGGTTTCAGACCGACAACGCCATAGGACACGAGGTTAACGATACCCCGTACGTTTTCCTTGCCGAAGTCCGAATACGGTTCCAGTTCCAGTTTTACCGTAGCTTTAACTGGTTTCTCGTCCTCTTTGAAGAGGGCTTCCTTCCGGGGCATGGCGATTTCAACGTGGGAGTCCTTGATCTTGGGGTTGGAGTTAATCGACCGGGTCAGGCTCCCCTCGAGCGCTCGTTTGTAACGCACCATGCGCTCGAAGTCCGTGATACCGATACTACCCTTTTCAAATATTTCAAAGCCAACGGTCGAGGATGGTTGAACCCCCTGTTGAGCCAGCTGCAGTCGCATCCGGTCAACCTGGGAAAGCGGCACTTTGATGATGTTTCCTTCTATTTTGTACCGGGCGCCCATGTCATCGAGTTTGGAAGCAATCTTCGAGGCCTCCTGCGGATTCATTTCCCGGTTGTACAGAACCACCCACTGAGGCTGCATCGACCAGTACAGAAGGCCAACGATGACAAAGACACTAACCCCAATGATACTGCTAAATATTATTTGTTGTCGTTGAGTGAGGTCGTTCCAGTAGGAAAGGAACTGATTGAGCAGAGTCTGTAGCATGTTCACGAGTTAGAATCCCCATCCCATTCCAGAAATTACAGCACCATGCAGTCGTGCAAAAAAACAGCCTATACGGCTGACGATTCCCTTGTCGTCAAACGCTCGCCGTCAGGCGAGTTTCGTCATCCCTTTATCCCATCTGCTGTAATTCGTCGAAGGCCTGCAGAACCTTGCGCCGAACGGCGGACGCAGTATTCAACCCCATCTGAGCCTTCTGTAAGGAAATTGAAACATCGTGGACGTTCTCAATCTCTCCCGCGGCAAACTTCTGCATCTTCGTCTGGGCATTCTTCTGCATGGATTCCACCTGATTTAGCTTATTCTGCAGCGTTTCCCCAAACGAATTCATCAACTGGGCGGTCTCGGAGGAATCCTCGGACTGCTGGGAAGACTGAGAAACATCGGACTGATTCATCAGGGTAGGCCTTGGAGTAAGTGAATGTAGATTAACCGTACTGGACACGACGATTCCCTTCCTTTCCAATTCCATTTCGAATACCGTAAACCAAAACTAACACGTCATGGTCACTCTGTCCAGTACGAAAATTCACTGCATGATGCGCAGGGATTGCTGGAACATGCTTTTCGTGGATTGAATGGCGGACACGTTCGCCTCGTACGCACGAGAAGCTCCCATCATGTCAACCATTTCTTTAACGGGTTCGACATTCGGCATCAACACGTAACCTTTCTCATTGGCATCCGGATGATCGGGTTTGTAAACCCGGCGTGGTTCACCGTCGGACTCGACAATACCCGTTACACGGACCCCATCCCCGGCCTCGGAGTCACCGGTGTTCATGCCGGGTATTCCGGAGTCACCAACCTGTTCCTCCGAGGGTCCCGTAACCTCCGGAACGGAAATCTCGTCGCTGGAGTCGGACGCTATATCGGGAAAGGAAATCCCCTCGTTTCCGCGGGGTTCCAATCTGACGACTTTTCGCTTGTAAGGCCCTCCGTCCTCCGTTCTGGTTGAATTGGCATTGGCGAGGTTATCGGCACTAACCTCCATTCGAAGTCGCTCGGCGGTCATCCCCGAGCCCGAGGTTGTCAGAGCATCAAATAAACTCATCGTTCATCCACTCCGCTATTACCGTTTAAGATCATTTAATAACGTACCAAGTGTCTGAAATTGTTTGTTTAACATCTGAGAAAGACCATTGTAGTAGAGACTGTTTTTCGACATTTTGGCCATCTGTCGATCCGGGTC
>JBDGPI010000033.1:7784-11592 GCA_042219765.1 Salsurabacterium abyssinicum (SeqCode) | reverse complement strand
TACCCCCGGGAACACCACGTGTACGGTTTCAAACGCCCTCTTTACCCCGAGGTACCGACGCTTGCTGACATCTTTGGCTCCCAGGGATATCACACGATCCTGATGAACGGACTCTCCATATTTTCAAAAAACGGCATCGAACAACGCTTTGATGAAACAATAAAAGGACCCCTGAAACGGCTTTCCGATCGGATTCAAGAATGCAATAACAATGGAACCCCGGTATTTGCCTATTACCATACCATGGATGTTCACCATCCGTATCTTTTGTCCAAGTATCCGGTGGATACCAACCACCACAAACAGGCCAAAGCCGCCGCTCAAGACCTATCAAACGAACTGGAAAAAAAACACCATTTCCAACAATCGGATCTCATGAAAAAAAGTGACATAGAAGGAGTCCAGTGGGAGGCGGGAAGGGACTGTTTATTATGGGATTATATACATGGATTATACCACATTCATATGAAGCGGGATCAAAACTTTGAAGCCCCACTTCAAAAAGCGGCCGAACTGTACGTAAAAGGTATAAACGTATTTGACAGGAAACAACTTGCACCATTTGTATCTTTCCTTCGTGAAACCGATGCAGGACAACGCACCACCTTTTTACTCACGTCGGATCACGGAGAATCCCCCCGGTTCGACGGGGATCTCGTTGGTTTTGAACACTCCTTTTACCCGAAACAGGACCTCATACGGGTTCCCGCCGTTCTGTATAACGTGAACAAGGATACTTCCGGAATCCAGGAATGGTCCCTAACCTCACTGGTGGATATAGCTCCCACGTTGCTGGAGGAATTCGGAATCAATTCAACCCCCCGGATGTCCGGACACAATCTTTTTTCCCAACCCCAATCTCGTGAAGTTTTCAGTGAATACAGCGACGATCAACGGTCCGGTGAGGCGGCCGATTTCCCGCGGGAAGCAGTTTTGATATGGTCGGTCATTATCACGGACGAAGGCGACAAGTTTGCCCGATCCGGGCTGAAAATTACTGAACGGGATTATGACTTGCCCACAAAATTGTTTGTGGAAAGGGTCTTCCTTAAAATCGCTCTCCGACAACCTGAGGACGAAGAATTGGATCGGGTCGTCGATCAACTCAAAGTGGAGGACAGTCGTTCCCGGCGAGAATCTTTCGTCGATCAGATCAAGCAACAAACGGGCAAGCCACGAAAATGCCTGGTTGACTGGACACAGGACCACTACGAAAAAAATAATCTTTTAGAGGAAGAACATACCAAATTTAAAAACTTGGCTGAAACACTGGAAGGAAAACTACTAAGCCGGTTCCCCGATTACCTGGAACTTAAAACCCCCTACGAAGACAAACAAACCGACGAAGAAGAGCTTAAGCCCGAACGTTTAAGTTCGAACCTCGTCCCTGTTGATTGAGTGCCTCTTCCCGGCTGGCCTGGGATTCCTGTTGTTCCGAGGACTGTTCAGCCTGTGCCTGCTGTTCAGCAGCCTGTTGAGAAGCTTCAGCTTCTTGCTGAGCTTGCTCGGGAGCGGCCTGTTGCTCGGCCAGTGGATCGGCCTGCGCCTGCTGAGCCGTGCTTGCCTGTATTCCGCTTGGCATAATGAATACCTCCCTATCTTCTCTTAACTTGGTGTATGGCTTCCCTGACTCGTATTAAGTATAACAGATTCGCGTGGTATGACATCAAGTGTCATCTTTAATTAACATTAGATAGCGAAATTACACTTTTATCCCAAGAATCATGGTTCTATCTCAGGATACGTGTCCCACGTTTCTTAGCTTGAGTACGGGGACGAGTCGTTATAATTTAGCCAACTTCCCAGCTGGTTACCAAAACTAAGTAACTTTTACATCTACTTAACGCTGGGCACTGCCGTTACCGGAAATCGGAAAGCCTGAACGAAGGTAGGTTCTCGATATTCTCGCACATAAAGTGAGACTCCATATCCGATATTTGTTCCCATTCTTCTTCCCGGAGCGGTTCGTAGTTGAACGTGTTACTGAAACAGTTCTCATCCATCCTCCGAATGAATTCACTTATTACCCGCGAACGATCGACCGGATATCCCTGTCTCGATAAATAGAATGGCCGTTCCCCGGGGAATTCTACTTCCTCCGGACTATCAACGTATAAACTCCCGTGTTGTAATACCCCGGTTTCAGTACAAACCTGTGCGGCCGCCATCCATTTTCGCCCCTCTACAACCGGTTCGTGACGACCAGGATGCTTCAGACAATCCGGTGTTGTCTGGCTGGTCTCCCCCCGGTCTTCCGGCAAATCAACACCCATTGTTTCAAGCACGGTTTGAAACTGGTCTCGAATAATTGAATACATTTCCATTATGGAACGTTCGGAGCCCGGGTGCTCTTCCGGAAATACAATGGAGTAAGTCAGCGTACCGGCATGTAAAAGATAGCCCCCACCGGTGGGTCTCAAGGCGGACGAATACGTTCCCAAAAGTGATTTCAGTTCATCAGGGGGTTGATACTGCTGACGGTATCCAACTGTTAACGTTGGATGCTTCCATTCGTAGAAACGTAAAACGGGACGATTGGAATGAGTAACCAGCCAGGTATCCACGGCCATGTTCAACGAACCGCGCAGGGGAGGATGCAGTAAAAGCCGGGGGGAGAATTCAGTCATTCACGTCGGACGGATGCATGGAAGGACAGCACAAAACCGGCTGACGCGCGGCCTGGGCTTCGTCAGGTCGGGAAACCCGGGTTGTATGGGGAGCTTCCTTCAAAAACCGGGGGTCCTCCTCGGCCTCTTCAACGATCTTTCCAAACACATCGATCACTCGATCCAGTTCACGTTTGCTCAGGGTCTCCGTCGGTTCGATCATCAGGCAATCCCGTACCGGCCAGTGAATCGTGGGAGGATGTATACCGTAATCAATTAGCCGCTTCGCCACGTCTTCTGCACCAACGGGTAAATCGTCACAAACAACCACAAACTCATGCTTGCAGGATTCGGTCACGACCGGGTTAAGCCGTTCGGGCATGTTTTCAAGCAAATAATTGGCCGACAAAACGGCGTCCTCACTAACCCGCGCCAAACCCGTTTCTCCGAGACGCTGGATGTAGGCCAACGCTCGGACCATGACCATCATGTTACCGTGATAACTGCGGATCCGACCCATCGTGTCTCCATCCTCCTGCTCCAACATCCAACCAGCATCATTTTCAACGATACGGGGAACGGGTCTAAACGGGGCGAGCTCCGGCGTGAATGCCACCGGCCCCGAACCAGGACCACCGGCACCGTGTGGAGTGGAAAAGGTCTTGTGCAGGTTCAGGTGAACTACGTCAAACCCCATAGCTCCCGGGCGTACTCGACCGACCAGGGCATTCAAATTGGCACCGTCGTAGTAAAGTCGGCCGCCGGCACCATGAACGATGCTTTTTATTTGTTTGATGTCTTCCTCGAAAAGCCCCAACGTATTTGGATTGGTTAGCATAAGGGCCGCCGTATTATTACCGGTTTTTTTCTCGAGATCCTCAAGATCCATACGCCCTCGGTCATTGGAGTCGATTTCAACCGTCGTGTAACCCGCCATACTGGCACTCGCCGGGTTGGTACCATGGGCGGTGTCGGGAACAACAACTTCGGTTCGATGACCCTCGTTGTTTTGTTCGTGGAATCGACGAATTACCCGTAACCCCACCCATTCTCCCTGAGCTCCGGCGGCCGGTAATAGGGAGACCGTCGGTAGTCCGGTCAACCGGGCCAGGTGGTCGTGGAGGGTCCCCAAAAGGTTCAACCAACCTCCCTTCTGCGATTCCGGCTGGAGGGGATGTGTTTGAAGGTACCCATCGAGACCG
>JBDGPI010000033.1:0-7774 GCA_042219765.1 Salsurabacterium abyssinicum (SeqCode) | reverse complement strand
CGACCTGGACGTGTTCCCCATCGGCTCCGTCGTGCCGATGATGGAGGAGTACCGCTTCGACGACGTGATCGAGACCGGCGATACGCTCGTTTAACCGGGGATTGTATTTCATGGTACAGGAACCCAGTAAATACGGCCCGGTATCTACGCCAAACGAATCTCTCGACAATCGATTGAAATGTCGAACGACCTGTGGTTCGGGAACGTTCGGGATGTCGGCCGGGGTGTCCCGGAATAATTCTTCCGACAATTCCTCCGGGCAATCACCGTCCTCCCATCCCGTTTCTACCGACTTATCGGGTAACAGGTCAACGGACTGATCATCAATGGACATATTGTTTCACCTGTTGAACGAAATCCTCAATTTGCTGGCGGTCCCGACGCTCCGTTACCGCACAGATGTAATAACCATCGGATTCAAACCCACCCATGTAACCGGCTGACTCGAGATGAGCGTTCAAATCGTTAATATCTTCATCCAGCTCTACGGCTACTTCATTAAACACCGGGTCTCCCTTCACGGTGAATCCATTGCGTTCGAACACCTGTTCGAGAACGCGTCCAAGCCGGTAATTCGTCCGGGCGCGTTCGCGCAGTCCGTCCGGACCCATCGTGGCAAGAAACACCGCCACTCCCAGGGTGAGCAGGGCATGGTTCGTACAGATGTTGGAGGTAGCACGCTCACGACGAATGTGCTGTTCACGGGTCTGTAACGTCAGTACGTAGCATCGACTGCCGTTGCGATCCTCGGTTTCACCAACAAGTCGGCCGGGCATCTTACGGATAAATTCCTCACGAGCGGAAAAAAGTCCAAGCTGGGGAGCTCCACCGCTTAACGGTAAACCAAGGGGTTGACCTTCCCCCACGGAAACGTCCCATCCCAACTTCCCGGGGGGTTCAAGAAGTGCCATCGCCAGGGGATTCACCCCGGCAATCCCAACGGTCTTTTCATCGGGGCAATGTTCCTCCCATTCGTGGACCAAATCGGCACATCCCCACCGGTTTGGGTATCCCATGCAAACCGCGGCCGGCGGTTGTTCCCCCCAGTCATCGGGAAAACGAGCACATCCGCCTTCGGAAGGTAGTTCAATAATTTCCCATGGAAGGGGTTCGGAGTATGTTTTAAGCACCTCAATCCAGGACGATTGCAGGTTCGGACTGTAATACACTCTGTCACGATCCGTGTGATTGATAGCCATCAACACGGCCTCGGCAAACGCGGTGGCCCCATCGTACATCGATGCGTTGGTTACGGGTAAACCCATTAATTCACTAACCATGCTCTGAAATTCAAACATCCCCTGGAGAGTCCCCTGGTTGATTTCCGCCTGATACGGAGTGTAGGAGGTTAAAAATTCACCACGGTTCATCATCTGCAGGACCGTCGACGGCACGAAATGATCGTATAACCCACCACCCAAAAAGCAGTCTAATTCATCGACGGACCGGTTCCGTGAACTATTTTCAATGTGCCAGTCAAGGACCTCACTCTCGGACCGGGGACCCGTATCCGGTGTAAACTCATTTTTTAGCTCCTCCGGGATGTCCCGTTCTAATTCATCTATACCTTCAATGTTGAGATTGTTGCGCAACTGTTCACGTTCGGGATCCAGGTTACTCAGGTAGGAATGGGAGGAAGGTCGGCTCATGTCGAGTTTTTATTCCACGAACTCGCGGTACTGCTCGGCGGTCATCAAATTATCGGCCCCGGAATCGGAGTCGATTTGAACCATGCGCCCCTCTTCGTAAGGCGATTGATTTACATTTTCCGGGGCTGTTTCCAGGTTATCGTTAACGTCAGTGACCTCGCCATCCACCGGGGCATACACGTCGGACACGGATTTCACGGATTCAACCACCATGAACGGGGATCCTGCCTCGACGGTTTCACCACTTGCCGGGAGTTCAACAAATACAATGTCTCCAAGCTCCTGTTGGGCAAAATCCGTTATTCCCATCCATCCGGACTCAGGATCGTACCACTCGTGTTCCTCGGTATAACGCAGGTTTTCAGGTAACTGAACGGTCATTGAAATTCTCCTTCGTCTTAATTTCGAAAATCCTCAAGATTGACGACATAGTATGTCATTCCACGTCAAAATTTCAAATCGTCGTACTCCAAGCCCTACCGTTACGTTCTCAAAACCAATTAAAAAACTTAATTCACAAAACGGATCCGTCCCCGGCGTTCCAAAGAGGTTCAAATACATCAATAAGCCTCCAAATAACATCGCCGAATTGACATAAAATAATAAATCCCGATTTTGATTTGGGAACTGAGTACTAACCCCACTCATTTACAATTCCTGGATTGAGAATACAACTCCAAACATAAATAACCAATTTATCTCCTCGCGTTCACACACTATGCAGGGCCGAAGAATATTCAATGTTAAAGAGAGATTTCATAAACGAAGAGTCGACCTTTACACTCGGAATTAATCAGAACTGGTTGGATCGGGCCGGATTTGAAAAGTAAAAATAAATAATATGCGTTTCCGAAAAGAAACGCCCTATCACACTTTTCGTAACACCAAAAAGTGATCCTTTCAAAGAATCGTTCTAAAGGGACTAATGGGAATTTACGTTCCACGAAGTACCCGGCCCAGCTCACCACCATGGTCCTGTAAATGTTAGTCCGGAAAATTGACGAGAGTAAAACTGTCGGAAGCCTTCCCTTCAGTCGATCGGCCGTCAATCGTACGGCAACGTATGATTGTCAGCCGGGTTAACCCCGCCGGCAGGCCGATAGAATGTGGACATCCAAAATCCCCTCCACAAAAACAAACTTCGTATTACAATTTGGCTTATTAGTGCACCCGGGCTTCGGCTGTCCCCATAGGGATAAAGAATTCATAAAAACACCTTCACGAATTGTTCGGAGGAGGACTGATCTGGTTAAGCTCACCTACGTTAACCGTTTATTTCATAAGAAAGGAGGGTGAACCAGTTCGGCGGAAAACGATTGATCCCTTATCCGGACGGTAACTTCGTTTTGCTCGGTTAATGATTCATCCACAAGGGCTAATCCAATCCCACAGTTAAGGGACGGACTAAACCGCCCCGATGTAACTTCTCCTACTACGGAATCTCCATCACGGACCTCGTATCCCTGGCGGGGACTCCGGCGTCCCTCGAGTTTCAAACCCATAATTTGTTGTTCCGGTCCCTGCTCTTTAATCGTTTCGAGTTCGAATTTTCCATGAAAATCATGTCCCCAGTCAATAAACATTTCGAGTCCGGCCGTAACGGGATCAATATTTTCACTTAATTCATGCCCGTGCAGTGGGTACCCCTGTTCCAGTCGCAATGTATCCCTGGCCCCCAAACCACATAACGTAATATCACGGTCAATGATGTCACGAAACAACTCTCGCCCCCGGTCCAGCGTAGCCCAGATCTCACCGCCCTCTTCACCCGTGTAGCCGGTGGTTGCATTCATTCCGTCATCATCCGTCCATTCGGCTCGAAACGGTTTATCAGGAAAAAACTCCAGTTCAAGCGACTCGATCAGTTCCGGGGCTTCCGGTCCCTGTATCGCCAACAGAACGGTTACCTCCGTACAATCCATCACTTCAACACCGTTCAGATGTTCCCGTAAATGATCCACGACCACGTCGCGGTTTGCCGCGTTTATCACGGCCCAGACTTCGTCCTCATTTCGCTTGTACAAAATATCGTCATCGAGACAACCACCGGATTCATCACAGAAAAATCCATATAACGCACGCTTGCGTGGAGCCGAAGCAACGTCACGGGTAAACCAACCACCAACCTCACTCGCCGCACCGGGCCCTTTGATAACGATCCGCCCCATGTGGGAAAGGTCGAATACGCCAACCTCTCCCCGGGTAGCCCTGTGTTCTTCCATGATCCCCCCGAAATCACGGGGCATTTCCCAGCCTCCAAACGGCATAAGGGGAGGATCGCACGGGTACAGGTCGTAGAGTGGAGAACGTGAAGGTACGTCTTCGGAAGTCGTTTTTGAATTCATAACCGCCGATAATACGGGCTTCGCAACAACCCGTCAAGCGCCACAATGTTAAGAATTCATTGAATACATACAGCAGTGTGAGTACGAAACCTCAAAAACATCCACGTTTTAATTTTGAAAGCAAAGTAGTACCCTTTTGTGTTTTCAAAATGAGAGGATAAGTGGTTGATAATGAGTTTTGTGGAATCCATTGGCCGTTATGTCCGAGAATCGGTTCAGAAACTCGGGCAGTTCGGTATTTTCTTCGGGAAGACTCTCCTGTACCTCGTGAAACCTCCTATAAAATTTCGGCGTATTCTGGAACGAATCCACTTCATTGGAACCAAGTCCCTCTGGCTAATCACTCTTATTAGTATATTTTCCGGAGCGGTACTGGCTCTCCAGGCCCACTACGCCATGTCCAAGTTTGGGGCCGAAAGCCAGGTGGGAACATTTGTCGCCCTGGCGATGATCCGAGAAATCGGGCCGGTCATCTGTGCCTTAATGATTACCGGGCGTGCCGGTTCATCCCTGGCGTCCGAGCTGGGTATTATGCAGATTTCCGAACAATTTGACGCCCTCAAGATCATGGGCCTTAACGCATTTCGTTACTTCATGACCCCTATTCTCGTGGCTTCCGTTATTTCGACGTTTCTACTCACCGCTATTTTTAACGTGGTGGGGATCTGGGGAGGTTACGCCGTAACCGGGGGCCTCCTAAACCAGGCTTATGGCTCTTATTTTGGGAGCATAATGGATTTCGTCGTGTTTGACGATATTGTAAACGGAATGTCAAAATCGCTCGTATTCGGTGCTATAATTGCATGGGTATGCTGTTACAAGGGCTATAACACCGGTCACGGTGCCGAGGGAGTCAGCCAGGCCTCCACCGAAGCCGTGGTGCTGTCTAGTGTACTTATATTAATTTCCGATTATGTAATGACTTCGTTGATGTTCTGAAACCAGGGTTAAAAGTGATAACGCTATGATTGAGGCAAACAATTTACGAAAAAAGCTGGGGGAACAATGGGTTTTAGATGACCTCAGCCTTACAGTCCCGGAAGGGGATATTGTCGCCTTACTGGGGACCAGTGGAGCCGGTAAATCGGTCCTGCTTCGAAACATCGTGGGTCTAATGAAACCCGACAGTGGCACGGTTACCATCAATGACATCAACGTACATAAAGCTGGTAGCTCCAGGATCGAATCACTTCGTAACATGATCGGGATGCTGTTTCAGGGGGGAGCCCTGTTTGATTCCATGACGGTCCGGGAAAACCTGGCCTTCCCTCTGAGGGAAAAAACCGATCTTACCCCGAACGATATCGAGGATCGCATCACGACTCGACTGGATCGAGTCAACATGTCGGGAACCGAGGATAAATACCCGGCGGAGCTCAGCGGGGGTATGCAGAAACGTGTGGCCCTGGCCCGGGCCATGATTCGTAATCCTGATATTATATTTTTCGACGAACCCACAACTGGACTCGATCCGATTATTGCAAATTCTATATTGCGTCTCATTCACCGCCTGCACGACGAATTTAAATTTACTGCCGTGATTGTTACCCATAATTTTGATAAAGTCTTTGAAATTGTGGATCATGTGGCCATGATTAAATATGGGAAAATTATTGCCCATCAAACCCCGGATGAATTTATGAATTCGGATGACGATGATATTAACACGTTCGTAAATGAAGCCATGAAAGGTCCCCTGGAGGCGGAAACATGAAACGAGTTATTGACCTGTCCGTCGGTATGATTATGATACTCGGACTCTTGTGTGTTGGATATCTCTCGGTCTCATTTGGTCAGGTGAATTTTCTGGGACAGGAACGCTACAAAGTCTCGGCCACGTTTTCCGACGTGACGGGACTGGCGGAAAACACCGAAGTCGAAATGATTGGTATCCCCATTGGCAACGTAACATCGATTGAAATGAAAAATTTTCAGGCTAAAGTCACGATGCAGATTGACAAGGATGTATCCATTCCGGAAGGTTCCATCGCCTCCATTCGAACACGCGGTCTGCTTGGTGAAAAATTCATGTACATCTCCCCCGGTGGGTTACCCCGCGATATACCCAAGGATGGATCAGGTGTCATTCGCGAAACTCAATCCCCCGTTAATCTTGAGAGTCTACTACAAAAAGCGGCGTTTGGGTCCACGGGAGGGACTAAATAATGATTCGACGAACGATCGGTATACTTATGCTTACTGTGGTTCTATTATTCTCCACCGCGACCACGGGAGTGACAGCTGAAACCGGGCCGTCCGATATTCTGCGACAAAAATCACAGAAAGTGCTCGATATTATCGGAGATACCGCATACCGAACTCCCGAACAGATCAACAGGGTCCGGGATCAACTCATTCGGGAAGTAAAACCCCTGTTTGGGTTCCGTGAAATGACTCTCCGCAGCTTAGGGCATTTTGCTCGCCAGCTTAATTCGGAACAAATTAATCAGCTAACGGACCTGTTCCAACAACTTCTCGAAAAAGTGTACGTGGAGCGACTGACAAAACACCTGACCGAAACCAACAAGCCCCTTAAGATTAAATCTTTCAAGATCACGGGGGAGGAACGGAAAGGGCGGTATGCACGCGTTCACTCAAAACTTTCCTTCCTCAAAGGAGATAAATCCACGTCTGTGCAGGTAAACTACAAGATGGTGAACCGGCACGGGGAGTGGAAAATCTACGATCTTGAAGTTGAAGATCTAAGTATCATTTCCAACTACCGCGATCAGTTCACCGAGATCCTCACAAACTACTCCGTGGATTACCTCATGAAAAAGATACACAAAATGATTGCCAAAAAAGACCAGGCTCTTCAATCCAATCCAAACGGGAGTACAGAAGAAAGACGACAAGATTCGTCCTCCTCGAAAGTTACCAAGTAATCTATCCAAATGCCGGTTCTCACTTCACAAATAAAACGTCTTTTATCGTTATTTATCCTGGCCTTCATGGTTTTACCGGTAACTTCAACGTACGCGGAGGACACTGATACCTCCTCTCCTCCTCCGGGGAAATATTCCAAAGATCCCTTTTCGGATCCCTACGCAGATGACCCATTTTCGGGATCCGAAAACCAACCCGACGGAAAAATTACCCTGGCGGATCCACTGGAGCCCATCAATAGACCCGTATACCGATTTAACAAGTTTTATTACTTTAAAGTCCTAAAACCGGCCAACATGGGGTGGGAAGAAATCACCTCATCCGGAACGCGTAGTTCCATCCGTAACTTCTATCAGAACCTCAAGGAACCGGTTAACATCGTTAATGCCATGCTCCAGTGGCGCTGGTACGACGCACGTGAATCCAGTTACCGTTTTTTACTCAACTCTACGTTCGGGGGGGCTGGTTTTTTCGACGTTGCACAGAAATACCACCCGCGGATCGAACACAGTTTTGACCAGACACTCGCCCGCTGGGGAGCATCCCCGGGTTTTTACATTCACTGGCCCTTTATCGGTCCGTCCTCCCCCCGAGGTACCGTCGGGTTTGTCGCCGAGGAAGCAATGAACCCCATTAATTACCACGATAACGTGTGGGTGACCACCAGTTATGGAGTTGTGTACAACGTGAACGAATATAGCTACAAGGGAAAGAAGTTAGAAGAAGTCATGAAATACTCCGTTGACGGTTACAGCGCCCTGAAAAACATCTACGAACAACAGCTATACAATCAACTTAAAAAAGACTCCAGCACGGATACTAAAATTTAACCCTTCAAGGAGAATTCCACGACTGTTAAGTCGTGGGTGAATCCCATGGGGTTATCCAGCCCAT
>JBDGPI010000032.1:47339-51566 GCA_042219765.1 Salsurabacterium abyssinicum (SeqCode) | reverse complement strand
CCCGGGTGGCGGAACTGGCAGACGCGTATGGTTGAGGGCCATATGGGGTCTATCACCCCGTGGGAGTTCAAATCTCCCCCCGGGCACCATAGATATAAAATTTCGAATTTTCTCCAGAGGAAGGGCTAAAATGACCTACAAGGATCTGTCTCAAAAAATTCTACTTGAATTATCGAAGGATGGACGACAGTCCCACCGTGAACTTGCCGATAAGTTGGAAGTCTCTGCTGCAACCATTGGTAACCGTCTTACGAAACTGGAGGAGGATGGCGTCCTTAAAGGAGTCAGTGCCGACATAGATTACGAAAAACTCGGCTTTAGCTGTGTGGCCGTTACCCGGTTCAAAGTTCCGGGGGATGCCATTGATACCGCGCTGGAAAAACTTCAGGAGTACGACCGGCTTACCGACATTTACGAAATCACCGGTAATTACGACATCCTCTCAATTGGTCATTATCGGGATCGACAGCAGATGAATCGAGTTATTAAAGAATTGCAGAGTGATGAAACAGTACTTGAAACCAACACCTCGATGGTATTAAATACCGTCCGTGAGAATTTTCCCCTCGCCTTAGACGAAGTCGACTTCTGAGGTTTTCGGGGTTTAATGCCACCTCAGCTGGCACTCCTGATAATTTCAACCAACGAAAACCTTGCAAGAGATTTACAGGCTTTAATTGCGAAGCACTTCCGCTCCCGACTCGCCATTGCTACCTCCCCTTCCGAAATCAATCAGAAAGTCTACGCTATCGATCCGGATATTCTCGTTATGGGTCAAACCAGCCTGGAGGAAGTGACACAGAATCCCCGCCTTTACGAGATTGGTGATGATCCCTTTTTTGAAGGTCGTTTCATGATTGCCATCGGTAATAAACCCGACGAAATTGCTCTGGATTCCTCGAGGTATTTCGAGGTCCCCATGGATTCCGATCAGGAAGACTTTCTGAATGCTATCGAAAAAGCTGCCGAGAAGATGGGTTACATGACCGATCACGGGAACGTTGAAGATCGTCTCGTCAAAAGGGAACTGGACGTTTCCGTGGAGGTTAATGATAGTGAATTCGCCGGTCGAACCACTGGCCTGGACCTCGAGGGGTGTGGGGTCCGGGTAAAGTCCTTTGACCCGTCCATCAATGAAGGGGATGAATGCCGGTTGGCTCTGAAGGAGTCTGATCTTAAGGGCTTTGTTCCGGCAAAAGGGATTATTCAGCAAATTGACGATAGCTGGGAGGAAGGGTTTGAATCTTATCTTCAGATTGAGTTCACCGGTGAAGGATTTCCCAGCAATGAACTTGCCCGGGATATCATCAAGGATTTGATAAATCGCCAGGAGGACGAAAGCATCAGCTACAGTCGGGACGAGGATTAGGCAAACGGAAGGGGTTAAAAAATTGATGAAATAAAACCTGGTTGGTGCTTGTTTACTATAATGGTGAATAATAGAAAGGCTTCGAACAAATCTTTCGGTAGGGGTTTTTTATCAAACAAAATCATTTACTAAGGAGTGTTCACAATGGCTATTCTGCGTCGGAATCCTTTCCGCAAGCTGCGTGATCTTGAGCGGCAACTTGACGACATGTTTCGAAAGGAAGAATCCGATGACACGAATGGATCACAAGCAATCAGTGGCTGGAGTCCTCGGGTTGACGTTTACGAGGAAGGCAATGACCTGGTGTTTGAACTGGATGCCCCCGGTCTCCACAAAGACGATCTGGACGTCAGTATCGAGGACAATCGCCTCACGATTCGGGGTGAACGCCGGGAGGAGAAGGACGTAGAGGACGAGGATCGTAACTACTACCGGTCCGAGCGCATTTACGGTCAATTTCAGCGGTCCTTCGCTCTTCCGGACAAAGTCGAGGCCAGTGAGATTGATGCCAGCTACGACGATGGCGTGTTGACAGTTCGTGCGCCTCAGACCGCTGAGTCAACGTCCGAGAGCATTCAGATTACCTAGGACTTGTACGTGACCGGACCCCATGGTCCCAAGGACCATGGGGGTTTTTATTTTTTCAAGCACTCGTAAACAACCAGTCCACGTCCGGAGGAATCCAGCCCGGTCACCAGTAAAAACCCCCCGACCTAAAGCCAGGGGGTGAGTGTTGATTTTTTGGGTTGAAGCAGACGAAACATCCACATCAACTCAAAGTAATTGTCCGAGAGTTAACCGATGGATGGTTGCAACTTAACTCTTTAATCGATAGCTTGAGCATCCACTGATGGTTCTTTAAAGGCCACGCATACTGAACAATTTAAATAACAAGCTCGTATTTAAATACGTATGAAGTCGACTATAGCTATCGTCAATGATGGTTAAAATTCGCAATCAACGCCTCAACACTGCTGTTAAGGGAGTTCGTAATCGTGGAGGACGATTGTCTTTTTTGTTCCATTATCGAGGGAGAACAGGATGCCGATCAGGTCTACGAAACCGACGAGGTTCTGGGGTTTCACGACATAAACCCTCAGGCTCCGACCCATCTATTGTTCGTTCCGAAAAAGCATATTGCCTCGGTTAATGACCTTCGGGAATCGGACGAATCACTCATCGGTAAACTCTATACAGCGGCTCGATCCGTCGCCGAAGACAAGGGGTTTGCGGAGAGTGGCTATCGCCTGGTGGTGAATTGCGGAGACGACGCGATGCAATCCGTGGACCACCTTCATCTACACTGTTTGGCGGAGCGGCAACTGGACTGGCCCCCCGGCTAATTTAATCGTGAACCAGTACTTCAATCAGGCCGGGATTGGACAAATCCTTCTGCGATTGTAGGGCTTCGCGGAGTCCCTCCTTGTCATTTACGGTGCGTGACTCAATCCCCTGGCTTTGGGCGGCTTCAGGTGAGGAAATGTCCCTGAGGTCCATTCCCGGGCTGGAACTCGTGTGGTCGTAAAATTCCTTGAGCTTGTCCTTCAGTATCGAATACCCACGGTTGTTTAGAACAAGGAACGTTATCGGCAAGTTTCGTCTTGCGGCCGTATACAGCGATTGGGGATAGTACCAGAAGGAACCGTCTCCTACGTAGGCCAGAACCCGAGCATTGTCGTCCCGGTCCAGCGCAAGTGACACACCAATGGAGGCCGGGAGGCCGTAGCCAAGTGATCCGCCTTTGTTGGAAAGGTACTTTTCGGGTTCCATTGGCCATTCTTGAAGCAGAGCGTATCGACCCGTTACGCCTTCGTCGACGAGAAAAAAGTCGTTCACCTCGGCCTCCAGGACCTCCACAACATCCGGTTTGGAACAGCGGTCCGGTTTGGGGTCATTTTCCAGGTAATCCTGAAACCGTGCATCAATCAGGGCGCTGACGTCTTCGCCCACTTTCAACCTGTTTTCACGGACCTCCTCAGCGGTTTCTCCCTCCATACTGTCAGCCAATTTGGTACCGATACGGGTAAAATCACCGTAAAGCGTTAAATCCGTCCGTTCGTTTTTTCCCAGTTCGAGGGGGTCCGAATGAATCTGTACACAGGTGGTTGATTCGGGGATAAGTGAGGAACCGTCACGGAAGAGTGGTGCGTTACTCGAACAGCCCACAAGAATAACCAGATCGGTATCGAGAAGCTCTGAGACCAGGTCCGCGTCGGGGGGCAGGAAGCTCATCCACTGAGGATGGCTTGTGGGGAAATTGCACTCGGCGGCAAGGATTTCGCCGAACGCCATCGATCCTGTGGTTTCAATTACATCCACAAAGTTTGAGACGGCCTGGTGACCGCCCCGACCCAGGCTGTCCCCTAGTACGAAGATTGGGGACTCGGCATTCGTCAATTGATGTTTGAGTTGTGTGAGCTTATCGTCGGGGCAGGATCCGGCCTCGGGTAGGTCCCCCAGTGGAAGTGGTGATTGCGGCAGGGGTTGTTCCATTACGTCCAGTGGGAGGGACAGAAAGACTGGACCCATTGGAGGACTCAATGCAGTTCGGACAGCGCGACGGAGTAACACCGGTAGGGCTTCAGCGTCCAGTACCTCCTGGCTGAATTTCGTGAACTCATCGGTAAGTCCGACCATATCCCCCGTTAAAATGGGTTCTTTGTGTCGGAAGTTGGTGGCCTGAGCTCCGGCTGTAACCAGGAGAGGTACATTGGAACGAGCAGCTCCGTACAGGTTTCCGAGTCCATGAGCGAGACCACCGAGAGCGTGAAGATTGACGACACCGAGGGGTGGCGTGTCCGAGTCTTTCCTGTATCGGCGGGCGGCCGCGTAACCGGCTGCCATTCCGACAGCGATAT
>JBDGPI010000032.1:38588-47258 GCA_042219765.1 Salsurabacterium abyssinicum (SeqCode) | reverse complement strand
GTGCCAGGACGTAGTCCAGGGAATGGTTTTCAAGGGATTTCATCAATGGTAATTCAGTGGTTCCGGGGTTTCCGAAGATTGTGTCAATCCCGTAGGATTCAAGCGCACTCAAAAAGTAATCGGCGGCAAGGTCTGAAGTATCGGACACGTACAATCACTCACCTTCCAGAGGGTTGGCAAAGCTGACTACTTGACGTGTAGCTGTATTTGTACTCCAGTCAACCCTAATTATGAATGTTGAAGTCAAGGATCAAAGTCGGGTGTTTACCACGATTTTATAAACCTTACCATCAGGTAATGGAGTCCTCCTGGAGGGGTACAACCATAAGGAAGGGTCGATTGGGATTAACGAATCGAACTCAACTCAGTTCCCACCGGTACTGGCGATCGTAATTGGTGGAACGGCTGCCGTGGCCGTTGTCCCGGAGCTTCCCGTAATTGATTGTTACCGGGGACTTGTTTTTAGCTCCCTGGTCGTATCACTGGCCGGGATGGTTTTATTTTTTTGGCCGAAAAGGCTAACTGTGATTCCCCTCCTTTTCGTTGGGTTTGGTATTTTCCTGGTCTTTGGAAGTTCCATTTCCTACCACAATCGCCTGATGGAGCGCTGGCTCAAGGATCAGCGTGTAAACCTTGAAGGTGTCTGGGATCCCCCCAATACGCTAACTGTAAGCAGGATTAACGGTGAACCTATTGAGACTCGACTGTACGTTTCCCCAAAATTTTCCCACCGACGTTTGAACCAGTACAGGCACGATGGCCGCGTTCACCTAAATGCCACAGGTTTGATACAGTGGCCGGATTCGGAGCGTTTTGTAAGTTTCCTGCGCCGAGAGGACCAACGTGGGTTCTTTAAAGTGGATCGTATCCATACTGTTGAGGTCCTTGAACACCGGGATTATTGGTATCTTCAATCCCTGCGGCGGTGGATCAAGCGTCAACTTCATGAAATGCAACCGAGGGCACCGACTTCCGTAACGCTCATCAAAGCTCTGCTTCTCGGCGAAAAAGACTTCTCCAGTCGGATAAAAGTCCCTTTACGCCGGTTGGGAATTTATCATCTATTCGTCATAAGCGGACTTCACATCGGTGTGTTGTTTTACGGTCTTTACTGGCTTACCCGGACGTTGTCCGACTACTTCAGTGGGTTTGTGATTGCCGTCGCTCTGGTGGGCTACGTGACGTTTCTTCAGTGGCCGTTATCGGCAACCCGAGCACTCGTCATGGTTGGACTGGGCGGACTCAGTACTTTTTTACATCGCCGAGCAACCCTCCTCTCAATTGCTTCAGCCACCGTGTTAGTTTTCATGGTATTTGATCCCTTCGTCATTTTTGAAGTCGGATTTCAATTAAGTATTGGAGCGGTCATGGGCATCATTGCAGTCCGTCCCTGGGTCGAGGTCGTACCAGCCGGATGGGGTCTGAAATTACTTCTGATTGCCACCGGCGCCTATGCCGGGGTTCTACCGGTCATTCTTTATCACTTTCATTACGTTACTCCCGTTGCCCTGGTCGGGGGAGCCGCGGGAAGTCTTATATTTTCACCTCTTGTGGCAGTTTTAGGACTTCAATTGATATTTTTGAGCGTTGATTGGACGTTTGTGCATCAGTTCATAGAGGGGGTTTTAGCCACGGCGTTGAGTCTGATTGGATCATTCTTGAACACTTACCCGTTAATACTGGAAATACCAACCGTTTCGATTGCGGGGGCAGTACTCATTGGAGTGTTATTGCTGTTTTGTCTTCGAAAAAGGACGGGATGGTCGATACGGTTATCCAGTCTTGTCATCATTGGGGTTGTATTATGGTTCGGTAGCATCGTGAATCGGAGACCCACGATAGCCGTGAAAACAGTTTCGGGAAAGCCCTACGTACTTTTGAGGACGGAGCACGGGCAGGAGGGGCTGTATTTTCCTCCGGCAACCCGGCTGGATAAATACTCGTTTGATTCTACGGTACAATCCTTACAATCTATGGGAATTAACCATCTGGATGTTTTAATTAGTGATTATTCCCGTCGGATGGTTCGCCGTTTCGACCCGTCTTTTACCATTCGGAGAGTATCAACGCACTGGGGATCGGAGTCCGGATACGATTTGTTCAACGGGTCATTTCGGGTCGAGGGTTCTAAATTGAAGACGGATTCTTTTTCAATTGATTTTGAAGTAACACTTGACAACGGTCCTCCGATTCGTTCCAATGGTTTGGCTGCAATCACGTCCAACGATCACTGCCTCGTAACTGACTCGAAATTACTTCGGCCTGAAACATTCAAACAGCTTCGCCGGGCGGCATGTGAGATCCATTTTTTAAAAGATTCGCCCGCCTGGTTCAGTGTGTCCGGTCAACGCCTGAATCATGACGATCAGATAAGTAAAACTTTGTTTGTGCGGTTGTTCCAGAAAGTCAAAAATTCATTAACTGGACGTTAATTTCAATGTATTCCAGATTCACCCGCCTGATTGATAGAATCCAGTTTTTTGGTCTGCTGCTGGCAGTGGTGTTAATTCCGCTTGTATTTAACGTTAAAAACCAGAATATAGTCATTCTCAAACCTATACTGGCACAGCTTATTGCCTTCGGTCTAATGGCTCTCTGGTTTATTGACTCCATCGAGCGTGGCCAATTTAAACTGCCGGAATCGGCCCTCAACATTCCCATCGTTGCCTACTTTCTCTGGTTAGTAATAACAATTGTGACCAGAAGCCAGTTCGTTTATTTCAGTCTGGAGGAGACGGGACGCCACCTGGCGGCATTTATATTTTTCTTTCTCGTCCTGAAATGTATCCGTGATTTCACTCGGCTGAAGTGGTTGCTCTGGGTTCTTTTTGCCGTCTGTTTACTATCAACTGGCTACGGCTACATGCAGTACTACGGCCTGGGAATGATTGATTGGGGTCGTGAAGTACTGGTTTCAACCTTCGGGAACAAAAACTTCTTCACGGGATTCCTGGTTCTAACAACACCTGTCTTATTTGGTTATGCTCTGTCGACGTCAAAACTACCTATTCGAATAATCCTTGTTGGCTTAGGTCTTGCTCAACTGAATGCGATCATACTAACGGAGACGCGCACCGGTTTTCTGGCTCTCTTAGTAAGTGCTGTTGTATTTTTTGTGCTTGGATTGAGGTTTCTTGTCTGGCCCCGGATTTCGCGCAAACGCCTCTTCCTCCTGGCCTCCGTGCTCGGGATACTTCTTGGTATTCTGGGACTTTATTTTATGGCGACACAGAATTTACGGACCCGTCTGGGAAATGCCGTTGACCTTCAGCAGGGGACTGGCCGTGTCCGTTGGATCATGTGGACCGGTTCCTCCAGGGCCGCGATTGATTATCCGGTTACCGGTCACGGTCATGGTGTTTTTCAGCTCGTTTTTCCCAATTATCGACCCACGTTTTACCACCGGTTCCGGGTGAGTCATAATACCCGTCACAGCCACAATGAATTTCTGGAAATTTTGATGGAAAATGGCGTGGTGGGCCTGAGTCTATTCCTGCTACTAATGATTGTCTATGGTGTTATTTCCTACCGGTTCCTCGTTCGCAACCGCAACTGGTTCTACCAGAGTCTGGTAATTGGGTTGGTAGCAGGGGTTTCGGGATCACTGGCTCAAAATTTTGCTTCCGTCAATCTACGCTGGATGTCCTCGACGTTTATTTTCTGGTTACTTTTTGCACTCGTTCCAGCAGTGGTGCGAATTAACTCGGATCAAAGTTATCACATAGAAAAATCCTTTCAGCAAACACTAAAGGGCTCCTACCGTCTTTTTCCCCCTTTTAGCTACAAGACCGTTTTTCACCTGTTGATTCTGGGGGTGTTCCTGGGGAGCGGCTACTGGTTTTACCGCATGATTCGATCCGATTTTAAATTGAAAAGCATGAACGCCATGATCCGGTACGCTGAGTCCAAGCGAATGCCCTGGAGTCGAGCGATCAACGCCGGGGAGGCTTCCTTGAACTACAATCCGTATAACCTTTCGGCCCGGTACAAATTTGGTTACATCTTCCTGAAGACGGAAAATTACGCCCGGGCACGGGAAGCTTACGACAACCTGACGGACATTGCTCCCAATTATGCTCAGATTCATAATAACGTGGCACTCATTCACCGTCGTTTCGGTAACAATAACCGTAGTCTGCTTCATTTCGAGTGGGCAACGTGGTTGGAGGATAACACCCGCAATCACATGAACTTGATGCGCCGATACCTGAAAGCTGGCATGAAGGATCGTGCGCTCTGGCATGGTTTCCACATACCGCGCATTCAGATCGAGGAGAACCGTAACTCCGTGCACCGAAATGTCGTCGCTCTGAACGATCGGGATTACGAGGAAGCAACGGTTCGAATCAATAAACGGAAGAACCAGAACCAGAAATTTTTGAGGGGTCTCGAATTTTTGGCGAGGAACTTCAGGCAGTCAAAACCCTCGTTTTCCAGAATGTTGCGGTTAACCATGTTCCTCAAGGACCCTGCCAGCAGACGAACGATCAGTTACATTCTGCGGTCGAAAGAATCCGGTGAAATGGTTTCGCCTCATTTACTTCTGGCCGTGACATCCCAACTGCGTGGTATGCAATCAAAACGAACGAATCAACTTAGAAAACAATTTTTAAACATGCTGTCCTCCTGGAGGAAAAATCACCCGGACAGTGATCCCCTGTACGAATTGGCGATTGCCGACCTTTATGCTCAGCTCGGCCGCAATAAAATTGCCAGAAGACTCGTTGGCGACAGAGCGCAACGCTGGGAGAAGACTCCGTTCTACGCGCAGATAATTCGCCAGTTCAATAAATAGGTGGGATCCTCCATCTGGTTGCTACCTGCTTTCTTGTTTCGTCAAGCTATCTATTAGTACTGTTCGGAGAAGGACACCCAGACGGTGTAGGCACCAGCAAGGCTAACAATCGCGGGACCGTACACAAAAATTACCGGGACAATGTTAAGACTACCAAGGAGCGGCCCGGTGACTTTTCCCCAGGAAACGGAAAAACTGAAGAAGATCCAGTATCCAAGTCCCAGGAGTAGACACAGCCCAACCCCCCCCGCTCGACTGAGTTTCGTCCGCAGACCCACCATCAGGCCAATAAGCCCAAGGACGCTGTTCGTGAGTGGGAAACCGAACTTCCAGTGCAGTAAAATCCGCTCCTCGGTCGTGTTGAGACCTCGTTTGGTGTTGTAATTGATGGAGGTATAGAGGTCTTCAAACGAATACTGAATGGGGTCAAGTTCGTTACTGCGGGAATTTAGTTTTGTGACAACGCTTAAAATTTCAGGGGGTGCAAGTGGTATGAGTTTTTCTCTCGCGCGGGAGGTAGTAACGTCCCCTGAGGATCCAATTGTTCGTACGGTAACATTCTTGAGCGTCCAGCCGCTTCCGGGGGTATAGATCCCCGAGGGAGAATCCCAGCGAAGAACAATTTTCGTTCCCTTTTTCTTCGAGACAGTTATGTTTCTTATGGTAGCCTGTCCGGGGTCGAAGCGACCGATCTTGACGGTTCGACCATCCGGTAACTTCGTGTGAATATGTCGGAAAACAGGGGTCGGTTTGGATCGATTTTTCAACGTGTAGTCGTCGAGTATTTCCACGTTCTGGGCAATCGTCGGCATGATCAGGCAATTTGCAATAATCATAAGAACCGTCAGAATCACCAGGGCCGTAATTGGGGCACGTAGAATATTTGCGCTTGAGGTTCCCGTTAGTTGACAGATGGTCCATTCGTTGTTTTTCCTCAATCCGAAAGTCGTCCAGAACCCTCCGATAAGCAGGGCCATTGGGGTTAGGAAAAAGATTCCGTATCCTGTGCGGTACAGAAGATAGGAAATAACAACGGATGTACCCGGTTGATGTTCAAGAATTTGGCCCATAAGTCCGAAAAAATCTATCAGAAGGAAGAGGACCAGGAAGATAGAAATTGACCCTAAGACGGGTTTTATCCAGTTAACGGACATGTACCGGTCAATAATCATCTAGTTTGATTCCTCGCGAGGATACTTTGATAATGGACGAGACGTTCCACCGATTATGTGCCTCATTGCTGTTCACATCAATTCTATTAAGTCAGTTCGTGATTCCTGTCCCGGTTCGCGCTTCCCGGACGGCTGATCCTCTGCGAAGGATCGTCATGGATAACTCCAGGCATTCTACGAGCAATCCCGGTTCCCTTTCGAAGGCATCGGGTCCTGCAACGGATGTAGTGTTTCCTCGCCGATTGGTCCAGGCCAGGCTGACTCAAAAAAAAAACCCGATCGACCTACCGGACGGACTCAACTCCCTGATTGGTTAACGGAGGAATGGGTTCAACAAGCATACCGTAATCTTCAGGCTGCCCGCAGTACCTGGAAGGAATTGAGCGTAAAGTATCCCAACGCCTACGATTACAAGGCCAAAATAACGGAAATTGATCAAAAATTACAGTTTCTGAAAACCTGGTACAAAGCTCAGGGACCACAGCAAACGGCAAGCGGTTCCACCGCAAAACCCGAATTAATACTCGCGCCGGATACTTATCCCAAACAGGGACAGGTTTCCGATACGAGGGGGGATTGGGCCTCGGATGTTTTCTTCGAGGACGAGGGAATTGTAGCCGCTGACTTACCGGCGGCCAGTGAAATCAATGTCTCCGGCCGAAAATTCATTAAGGCAAATATCAGTACCACCAACTACCCGAACGACCCTCAGCGAGAGTCCCAGTCGGATGTATCAATTGATCAGCAGTTACAGGTGAAAGTAAGAGGATCCGTTGCGGACGACCTACTGCAAGTCGAAATAGATTTTGACGACAGCTTACCAAAAGTAGAACGGCAGAAAACCCGGGTTTTGTACAACGGTCGGGAGCGTGAGCTTGGTTTCGCGACGTTTCGGGCACAGGGGAAGTTCGGGGACGTCAATCTTTCTCTTCCTGGCTCGACCTTTGTTTCCTACAACAAATCCGTCTTTGGGCTCAGCGGACAAGCCAAAATGACGGATTTCCAGTTTGGTCCGTGGGGTCCGGAGAGCGTAAGTGTCTACGGTGTTGCGAGCGAAAAAAAGGGGGAAACCAAGAAGAAAGTTTTCACTGGCAACAATCAGCGTCGTGTGCCGGATCCCATAGCCGATATTTCTCCCGTCCGACGAACGTATTATCAACCCCTTGCCGATACCCCCGCCGGAAGCCGGTCCTTACCGATACAGGTGGATTCCGAGAGGATTTTTCTCGACGACCAAAATGAGAATAACAACGATGCTAATACGCTCGAGGATAAAGTTGTTACCAACGACACTGTCTCCTACCAGGGCGATTTTGATGTTCTTACGGCAGGTGAGGACTATTCAATCAATTACCGGACGGGTGTAATTCGTTTTAAGCGGACCATTCAGGATAATTTTGCCCTTGCGGTTAGTTTAACGCTGAATGACGGTACGCGAATCTCCGATTTTCTGATTAAAGACCCGGATGAATCCGAAAAATTCGACAAGTACCACCTCTTGAACCGGTATCAACTTGCCAGCCGCAACATCGTCAGAAATGATCCGAATAGAGTACTAGAAATCCGTGATCCTACCGACGCTACGCAACCCAATGGTGGGAAAAGCTATTCCCAGCTTTTGGGCATGGACAACAACAACGACGGTGTTATCGACGACGAGTTTATTGATTTTGAGTTGGGCGTTTTGCGGTTTCCGGACACCCGGCCGTTTGTAAGCACGGCCCTTGGGTCCAACGGTGCGGATACGAACCCGACCGTCTATGGCCCCCCCTCCCGTCGTGAAAAAGTCTACGAAATTTATCAGGAAATTTTGGTTGAGGAAAATTCCTACAACCTCGGGGTTAACGTCGTTCGTGGCAGTGAAAAAATTACGGTTGACGGTCAACAGCTCGAACGAGGGTCGGACTACTCCATCGATTACCAGACGGGGTTTCTAACCTTTTTTGATCACATTAAAATTGACGATGAAACGAGAATTGAAGTAGATTACGAGCAGCAGGGGGCCGGTGCTCAGCGCAACCAGTCGTTTCTTGGAGGACGGCTGGAGGCCAGGTTCTCGGACAATTTGTCGATGGGTTCAACACTTCTTTCCAGTAATGAATCCCAGCGTGGAGGGGTTCCTCAGGTCGGCAGTACCTCCAAGAGTACTCTTGTAAGTGAGTTTGACGTCTCCTGGGAGCCTCTTCACACCGTTCAGGATTATCTGAGCCTGGCTGACGAGGACTGGGAGGATTATCCCCTCGACGACGAACTTACGCTTGACCTGAATTACGAAGTCGCCCGGAGTGAACGCAATCCCGCCGAGGAAGGCCTCGCGCTTATCGATAATTTTTCGCAACTCGATCGTCGTGTCCCCTTCTCCAAGAGTGAATTTGACTGGTCACCCGCGGATCCCATTCAGCAATTTCCCGGGGGACAGAACGTCCTTGACCAACGAAGTGGTTTTGAACTTGAGGAAGTCGACAATCAGGGACATGATCCCGATCCGGACGAACAAGTCTCCCAGCAGAGCCTGCGGGTTAATTTTGACATGGGGCCCGAGGGATCAGGGGCTGATACCTGGGGGGCGATACAGCAGTTGTTTTCATCCACGGGTCGCGACCTCAGGGGATACCAGTACCTTGAATTCTGGGTCAATTGGGAGGGGAACGCCCAGGGAGGTACCCTTGCGGTTGATATCGGGAAGGTAACTGAAAATACCAA
>JBDGPI010000032.1:31212-38578 GCA_042219765.1 Salsurabacterium abyssinicum (SeqCode) | reverse complement strand
GGATTATTGACTGAAGACAAAAACAACGATGATTTCCTGAATCCTGGTGAAGACGTTGGGTACGTTACACACGATTTTCGGTTTGGTGAGAACAATGGTCAACTGGACAGTGAGGATCTTGACGGGAATGGGCGACTGGACCAATCCGAGGGGTACCTCCATTTTCCCGCAGTGAACGCCTCCGATACCGTTACCAGTGATTCAACGTCCCATGGCTGGACCCTCCTGAAAATCCCCCTCAATACTCAATACGGTAACGTTCGAGGTAATGCGAATTCGTCCGGGCTCAATCCTGTGGACACCCCGACTCGATCCGAAGTCCTCCGTAATGCCAGTACCGTTCGACTGACGTACCAGGCCCCGGATAACTCCGGGAAGGACCGCTCGTTTTTACTGGAACAGATGGGGGCCGTACAGACTCGGTGGCAGGCTCCAAAAGAGACGGAATCGTTTGGTCTAGAAGTTAAAACATCCGCCGAGGATCCCCGCTTACCCGCACCGAATACTGAAGAATTGCGACCGGGGGACGATGAACGAATCGTCAAAGGCCTTAGCTACCGGTTTAAGGAGATCAGTAAATCCGACTCCAAAATTACGAGAGCTTCAATCGACTTTCCCAACGGACAGAACGTCCGAAATTTCAAAAAAATGCAACTTTACTTCAACACTCGCAATTATCCCGGTGCCAGTCCCTCCGGGGACGGTGATAGTCTCACGGTGCGATTCGGAACGGACAAGCGAAATTACTTTCAACAGCGGTTTCCTCTTCTGGACCCCGATCAGCACCCGGACGTTCAACGGGTGAAGCCAGGGGAGGAGTGGTACAAGTTGACAATCGATCTATCGCAATTTGAAGAGGATTTGATACAGAAAACGCTAAGTGAGAACTCCGGGTCATTCAAGAAGGGAACTCGTAAAATTGTGGGGTCCCCCAGTTTACTTAAGGTGAAGAAATACACGCTCGGTCTAATTGGTCCGGATCCTCCTACACAATCCTCCGGCGAGCTTCTCTTCGAGGGGTTTCACCTTTCGGACCCCCGCCTGGAATCCGGAACGGCCAAGCAAATTTCCGCCAATGCTGATATCCGGGATGGTTTGATCAATTTACGGGGCCAGGAGAGGGAAGTGGACGGGGAATTTCGGACGATTGGTCTCGTCAACAACCCAATAGCCAATCAGTTCGTGGCCCAGAACGAGCAATCCCGAAGCCTCAACGGGTCCGTTAACCTCAATCGTTACATTCCTAACTCCTGGTCCATTTCCGTCCCACTTGGATTTAACTGGTCCGAACAAACCACTGAAATCCCTCCGGATCGGATTGAAAGGGTTCGCAACGATAATCTGGGTACGGTTGTTAACAAAACCAGAAGCCTCAATTCCGGCCTTAATACCCCTTCATTCGTCCCAAACTTTTCGTTCTCCTGGACCGATAACAGCAAAAATGTGGTTCAGAGGCAACGGGAAAAGCGCTGGTCGGAAAAAACGGAGCGCTGGAAGGTTAACAGCAGTTATGGCTTAAAGTTTCGGGATTCCATAGGCGGGTATGTTCCCATCGGGGATCGGTTTGAAGTCAATCTCAGTGGGAACTATAACCACTTAAACGATCGTAAACGGTCGTTTGGCGAAGTGCCCGTGGATACGGAAGCCCGGACGGACGTCTCGCGTCAGTTTTCAACCACACTCAACAGCCGGCCGATTGGCTGGCTGGATTCGAGTCTGAGCTATAGTTTCAGCGACCAGAATCGAAACTCACAGCAAACCTCCGGTCTTATTCAACGGAATCAGTCCATCAACTTTAGCCTTGATTTTTCGAGTTTTCTCGGCATTCAACCCCGTTTTACGCTTGGAACGGGTATTAACGAGAACTACGACAGGGGCGCTAACCCGTCCAAAAATGTTGGTCTAAACGGGAATAGCAGTATGAGGATTAATACCAACCCTGAACGGTGGTGGAACGCCCTTGACTTTCTCAGTTTGAATTACAGCTATAACGTCGGTAGCTCCGCCCGGTACACTGGGCTCGATACCTCGAGGAGTAACTCGGTTATATACGGGAACTTTTACAGGGGCCTCGGTTGGATTCTCACCGGACCCGACATCAGGGTAACGTCGGACACTCTGACACTTTCAAGAAATCGAGCGAGCAAAAACGTGGGACATCGCCTTGGAGGACAGTTGCGTTTCTGGAACTGGCTCGACACACAGTATAATTTAAATTTGAGTCAGAACTTCGGGCAGAGTGACAATTCGGTGAATCGCACGAACGCCCTGTCGCTTTCGCTGAATAATCGCTTCAGGCTCCAGGATATTTCAAGTTATTTTCGAAACAACACCCAGAATGCCTCACTGAACGTGAATTATAGTTTCTCCAGCTCGGAAGCCAGTAGTGGCAAAAGTCGAACTCATTCCCCCAACCTTCAACTAAATACTCGCTGGAACCGCTGGTGGAGCACCAATTTCAACCTGTCCACGACGTTCAGCCGTGAGAAGGATCAAGCCGTTATGACCAAAAACCGACGTTATTCCCCCTCCCTGAACTTTAACTGGCTTTTGAATGAAGCCAAAGGTGAGGGAGGAACCCTCTGGTTCGACAACCGGCTCGAGCTGAACGGAACCGTCTCCGGACAGGTTCAGGAGAAGCGTCGAAATGAGGAACTCAGGCAGGATAACTGGCAACTTTCCTTCAATGCAGGAGGGTCTTACAACATAACGGAGAGAATCAAGACCCGTTTTGGTGGCAACTACTCAATCTATCGGGACAGGGTCCGGGTGGCTGACGACCGCAACTCCTTCGGTGTTAATACCTCTCTGGACTTCCGGTTTTAAGGACTCGAGGTTCCTGGGAAAACAAAAACTTTTTTTGAAAATGCGGTTTGAGTGGCTCGTTTAAGGGAGTAAGGCGGTGTGGGCCGTCTGTATTGAACGAAGGGTCTCAGCCAGTTGGACGCTGACCTCAAGGTTTCTGATGGCGATGGGACTAATATTCAGACCGATTGGAATATTAACGTCCAGTTGTTCCTCCGCCTCCCGTAAGTCGTTCCACAGGTTCCTGTGGTGTTTGAGGGAGGTTTCAGCCGGGTCTTCACTACCCAGTATTTTTTCCTCGATGCTATCGGGAATTCTGACACCGAGCCACCGAAGGAAATTTACGTCTTTCTCGGAGTTGAAAGGCGTAATACTCCAGAGTATAGCCGGCGGTTGAACGTTTCGTTCCTGAAGTGCTTGGCCGAGATCCCGTAATAGGTCTATTGGGCTTTCGGATTCGGCAATAATCTGAGTCGTGAAAAAATCACAACCACTTTTTACCTTCTTTATCATGCGATCGGGTTCGTCGAAGTCGTCGCGTCGGCGCGTGCTTATGCAGATATTACCGACAAGGAATTCCGTTGGAGCCGGAAGTTGATGCCCGTGCTTGGTGGTTCCCTGATTCAGGTACTCCTTGATCAATCGGTTGCCATCCGTGACTGATGGCCCGGGGTAGTCAATGTCGCTTGACTCTCCTCCGACCAGTACAATGGATTTGATTTCGTCCTGGTTATGACAATCAATAAACCACCGCTCCTGGCTTGCTTCGGACGCCTGAACAATGACCCGGTTGATTATGTATTCACACTCGAAACTTTTCTTTAGTTTGCGGGTGTACTCCCGTGGGGTAAGCCGAGACTTAAAGGAACTTTTACGATCACCACGGTCGCCCTTTTGTTCTTCCTCCTGAATTTCAGGAAGGTTGATGGCACCAATCTCGGGCACTCTGTCCAGCAACGTTCGTAAATGACCGAAGTGATCCTGCATCTGTTGTGATAAGTTTTCCTTTTCGGGAGGGTTGAGTTCAAAACTCATAAGTTCGGGACCGAGTCGTTTCTTGATAGCATCAATGTTCGGGGCCATAGTGACGTCACCTTCAGTAGTTGTAGGGAGTAAAGTCATCCCGGTGTTTGAATCAAATTTCCGATAATTGGAAGAGCGGTTGCCCTCCCAGCAAGACCGTATTAAACTATTCACGCTTTTGTGGGGCCGAGGTAGCTCAGCGGTAGAGCGCGTCCATGGTAAGGATGAGGTCGTGGGTTCGAATCCCATCCTCGGCTCCATTTCATTTATTCGAAAAAAACTTTGAGTAGTATATAAAGTCCGCCTCTTGACGTCTAACATTCTTTACCAACAGTGGTATACTTTTTGACGATCCACTCAAGGTTAGCTATCATTTTCTTTTCCAGTCCGCTAGAATAGGTTTCTTGGATTTTTTCGGTGCTGACGGACGCCGCTGACCGGTAACTTGTGTGTGTTTGGTCGTCAGGGTAACCCGTCCCATCTGGATAGGTCCGTAGCTCGAACGGGAGAGCGCCGGACTCCAAATCCGGAGGTTCCGGGTTCGAATCCCGGCGGACCTGCCATTACTTCAGGGCACGTCACGTACGTCACGCATACTTCACGGCACGAACGCGTCCAGTGACAACTTATAATATGTAAGTGGAAAGTCTTGTGCGGACTGTGAGATTTTTACTGTTTTAATTGGGCCGGGCTGAGAGACAAAAAAGAATTTTACTTCCTGCCGGCGGTTTCAAATTAGAGGGTTAACTATGAACACATGGTTCAACAAAGCTAAACAATTTCTCTACGAGGTCTGGCTTGAAGCTAAGCCGGGCGGTCGGGTCAACTGGCCCGATACCCAGAAACTCATGGAATCCACGGCACTCGTTATGCTCTGTGCACTGTTTTTTATGCTCTACATCGGTGTACTGGACGTTGTGTTTGAGTACTTGATTTCTACGTTAACCGAAATAGCACGTGGTTAATGTTATCAGATTGAGGCGATACTATGTCCGATCAGGTAAGTGATTCATCGTCGGTCGAGAATGAGCAACAGCAGGTCGACGATCAATCGACGGACTCCGGTGAAGCTCCCGAAGAAAGTTCCGACGAGGAGAAACCAAGGTGGTACGTGATCCACACCTTCGCCGGTCAGGAAGAAAAAATCCGGGATAAAATCCTGGAAACCTCCGACAAAGAGGGGCTCTCCGACGATGTGGAAAATGTTGTTGTCCCGACGAACGAGGTCACGGAAATAAAACAGGGGGACAAAAAAGAGGTCGAAAAGCAGCTATACCCCGGTTACGTGTTCGTCAAGATGAAAATGACCGACCGTAACTGGCATCTCATTCGTAATATCGATGGGGTTACCGGATTTGTGGGAACTCAGATGAACCCCATTCCTCTCAAAGACACAGAGATGAGCGACGTCATGTCGCAGATCAGTCAGGGCAAATCCCAGCTTGAGGTTGAATTTAGTGTCGGGGATACCGTCCGTATTATTTCCGGAGCCATGGAAGAGATGACCGGAACCGTAAAAGACGTCGACATTGAAAAAACCAAGCTGCATGTTTCCGTTGATATGTTTGGACGTTCAACACCGGTGGAACTTGATTTTGATCAAGCCGAGAAACTCTAAGATCGATAACAAAGGACCAGAGGAGATAATAATATGGCTGAGAAACCCGTAGAGGCAGAAATAAAACTTCAGATACCGGCCGGTCAAGCTGAACCATCACCGCCCGTCGGTCCCGCCCTTGGTCAGCATGGCGTGAATATCATGGAGTTCTGTAACGCTTTTAACGAAAAAACGAGTGACAAGGAACCCGGGATTTTAATTCCGGTTGAAATTACGGTTTATCAGGACCGATCGTTTGAATTTATTACGAAGACACCGCCGGCCTCGACCCTGCTTAAAAAGAAGGCGGGGCTCGTTACGGCGTCCGGTGAACCGAATCGGGAAACCGTCGGTACTGTTACTGAGGACGACGTTCGAGATATTGCCGAGACCAAACTTCCGGACCTCAACGCTTACGACGTGGATGCCGCCATGAAGATTGTCGCCGGAACTGCCAATAGCATGGGGATAGCAATCGGCGAGGACGCGGAAATCGACGTCGATCCGGAGGAGCAACAACCGGACGAGGGAGAGGAAGAGGAAGAACCCTCCGACGAAGCCGGCACCGAAGCCGATGATCAGGATGGTGAAGTTTGATGACGACGCGAAGCAAACGTTATCAGGACGCAGTTGAAACAATTGATCCCGAAAAGGATTACACTCTTTCGGAAGCTATCAACCTGGTTCTCGATGCTGCGAACACCAACTTCGAAGAATCCATCGAGTGTCACGTCCGATTGGGTATTGATCCCGAGGACGCCGATCAGCAGGTCCGTGGATCGATTGTCCTTCCCGCCGGAACTGGACGCGATGTTACGGTCATTGTGTTTGCCCAGGGGGAAAAGAAACAGGAAGCCGAGGATGCCGGAGCCGATGAAGTCGGTGGCGAAGACCTAATTGAAAAGATTGACGACGGCTGGCTTGAATTCGATCAAGCGATTGCTACTCCGGATATGATGAGTGACGTGAGTCGTTTAGGACCTGTGCTGGGACCTCGAGGTTTGATGCCCAACAACAAGGCCGGTACGGTCACGTTCGATATTGCCGACGCGGTCGACAAGGTTAAAAAAGGTCAAATTGAATTACGCAACGACAGCTACGGAATCATTCACACCGTTGCTGGCACGGACTCCATGTCCACCGATCAGCTTGAGGAAAATCTCACGGCTATTTTTGAGTTTATCGAGGATGAGCGCCCTCCCGGAATCGAAGGCCGAGGGCAGTACTTTAAGAGCATTTCCCTCTCATCCTCCATGAGTCCGTCCGTTTCCGTTGATCCCGGTGACGTTTTGTCCCGAGTTACGTCTGAATAAGTTCGGCTGTATTATTCTCATAAGGCACTGATTATTCATGGTTAGTCAAGAAAAGATTGAAACGGTTAAAGAGCTTACCGAACAGATCGACGAGTCCCGTGATCTTGTTATTACCGATTACAAGGGGCTTACTGTTGAAGAAACCGAGGAGCTTCGGCAGGAACTTTACGAAAACGGGTCCCGCTACCGTGTCGTTAAGAATCGACTGGCCCAACGGTCAATTCGAAACGTCTACGCCGGCGACGGCGCCGGCGCCGACAGCGGTGAACCGGAGGAGTCCTCCGGGGACGAGGATCTTGAACTGGATCTTGAGGATATTTCTGGAGTCGGTCCCTCGAAAGTCGACGCACTGGAGGACGAGGGATTCGAGACCGTCCAGGACATTGCCGGGGCGTCCATTGATTCACTCTCGGAAGTATCCGGCGTTGGGGAAGCCACCGCGGAGAAATTCAAGGACAGTGCCCAGGAATTAGTCCAACAGAGTGATTCCTCGAGCAGCGGTGGTCAAAATGGATCCACCGCAACTGGTGAGTTTTCGGAGGAGCTCCTCGCTGAACTCGATGAGTACTTCCAGGGAACAACTGCTATAGCCTTTCGGGGCGACGGTTACGTTAACGTTGCCGAAGTT
>JBDGPI010000032.1:25226-31202 GCA_042219765.1 Salsurabacterium abyssinicum (SeqCode) | reverse complement strand
TTTTCCGAGGAGCACGAGAACCTCAAAATTAAGGGGGGGCTGCTTAACGGTGGCCTTATTGACCCCGATCAGGTTGAAGCGGTTTCCGAACTTCCCTCACGGCGTGAGTTACTTACGTCACTTGCCGGGGTCCTTCAGAAACCGATTCAATCGCTCGCACACAGCCTTCAGTACCCGATACAGGAACTCGTTCAATCACTTGAGCAAATTAAAGACGAAAAAGAATCTTCATCGTAAAGGAGTGCAAGACGCATGGCTGAATTAAGTACTGACGAAATCCTCGATTCAATTGAGGAAATGTCCGTTTTAGAACTATCGGAACTGGTTGACGCTATTGAGGACCGCTTCGACGTTGAAGCAGGGCCTGTTGGAGGAGCCGTTGCTGCCGCACCGGCCGCCGAAGGCGAAGAGGACGAAGAGGAAGAAGAAGCCGATATCGTCGACGTGGTTCTGCAGGACTTCGGTGACGAAAAGATCAACGTGATCAAGGAAGTTCGAGGAATCACCGACCTCGGATTGAAGGAAGCCAAAAGCCTCGTGGAGGATGCTCCAAACCCCGTTAAACAGGGTGTTTCCCGTGAGGATGCCGAAGAGATGAAAGAACAGCTCGAGGAGCAGGGAGCTACCGTCGAACTTGAGTAATCTTTTCGTGGTGGTATCGATGCAGCCGGTTGATTCAGTTCCAATCCGTTTCGACATATTTTTAGGGAGGTCCATCTAGATGGCCGTCGATGTATCCGAACCGCCAGTGTACAACTACGGTGAGGGCGAACGCTTTGAAATTGACGATCTACTTCATATTCAGAAGGAACAGTTCAAGTGGTTTCTGCAGGAAGACGCTGACCCCGAGGACCGCAAAGTTCAGGGGTTTGAAGAGGCACTTCAGACCACCTTCCCCATGGAAACCGACGATATCTCCCTTGAATACCTTCACTATGAAGTAGGGGAACCTGATGTTACGCCTCAGGAAGCAATCGAACGGGGGGTAACCTACTCCGTTCCCGTGACCTCTCGCATGCGGGTCGTCTACAAGGATACCGGCGAAATTATCGAGGAGGATGTTTTTCTCGGGGACTATCCCTACATGTCGGAAAATGGCAATTTTGTCATCAATGGAACTGAACGTGTTATTACCAGTCAGCTGATTCGGTCACCCGGAATTGTCTACGATTACGACGATTCCAAGGAACGTTATACCTGTAAAATTATTCCTTACCTGGGTACATGGATTACCATTGACATTGATACTCGCCACCGAATGAAGATCAGTATCGACCGGCAGCGTCGGATTGAAGCAACGACCTTCATGAGGGTGATTCCTCACGAACCCCAACCCAATCCGCCCGCCGAAGGAGAAGTCGAGGACGTCGAGGATTATTACGTGATGCCTCATAACGAGGACATCGTCGAGCATTTTTACGACACTAAGACGATCAGTCCCGACGATCCCGACGAACTCGTGAACGAATACCTGGCCGAGGACATTGTTGAGGAAACGCTGGCCGAGGACGACGAGGAACTGGACGAGGATGAAGAACCTGAGCCGGAGGTCGAAGTCATCCACTCGGCCGGGACTCGTATTGAGAGCAAGGTTGCCAAGGACATACTCGATCTCGGTTACGACGAAGTTAAAGTCGTCGAGCGGGTTGAAGGACTCAACCCCGTCATCTTAAACACCCTGGAACGAGACGATACGCACGATCCACAAGAGGCCTTCAAGAAGTTATTTGGCATTCTTCGCCCAAACGACCCCTACAGCCTCGAAAACGCTCGTGAGTACATTTACGGTTCGTTCTTTGATCAGGAACGTATCGACATGGAACGTGTCGGGCGATTCAAAATTAATAAAAAGCTCGGCCACAAGGGGACGGACCCCGAGGATCTGGATGAACGGATTCTCACTCCGGAGGATTTCCTGGAGGCCTTCGATTATTTTCTTGAAGTCTCCGACGGAGAACGGGACATAGACGATATTGACCATCTGTCGAATCGTCGGGTCCGAACGGTCGGTGAACTTCTCTTTCAGCAGGCCAAAATTGGATTGAACCGAATTGAACGCAGTATTGAGGATAAACTCAACGTTCAGACGCAGAACGAGGAACGTCCGACCCCCGCTCAACTGATTAACATTAAGCCACTGACATCCGATATTCGCGATTTCTTCGCGAGTGGCCAACTTTCACAGTTTATGGACCAGACGAACCCCCTGGATGAACTCACCCACAAACGCCGGTTATCGGCACTTGGTCCAGGTGGCCTCTCACGTGAACGAGCGGGCTTCGACGTCCGTGATGTACACCACACACACTACGGCCGAATTTGTCCCATTGAAACACCGGAGGGACCGAACATCGGTCTCATTATCAGTCTGGCCTGCTTTGCGCGGGTTAATGACCTTGGGTTCCTTGAAACCCCCTATCGTAAAGTCGAGAACGGAGAAGTAACGGATGAAATAGTCTACCTCGACGCCGAGGACGACGAACGGTCCAACATTGCCTCGGCCGGTACGGATCTAACCCCCTCCGGTAAAATCAAGGAGGATGTTGTTCGAGGCCGTCAGGGCGGGGATTTTGAACTGATACCGAAGGATGAAGTTGAGTACATTGACGTATCCCCCCGACAAATTGTAAGTGTGTCGGCTGCCTGTATTCCGTTTCTGGAGAACGACGACGCAAACCGAGCCCTGATGGGATCCAACATGCAGCGTCAGGCCGTTCCTCTGATCGATACCGATAAACCTCGCGTGGCCACTGGCATGGAGAAGAAAGCCGCCGTCGACAGCGGTTCCTGTGTCGTTGCGGAGGAACCGGGAGAGGTTATTAAAGCCACGTCGAAAGAAATCTGGGTCGAAAATGGTGAAGAACTCGAGGATGACCAGGTTCACCCGGAAACCGGTGAGATAATAGCCGAAGAAGGGGACCAAAAAGTCGATCGATATCCCCTCAAGAAATTCAAACGGTCCAGTCAGGGGATGAGCTTTAACCAGAAACCGCTTGTTGAAGTTGGTGACACCGTTGAGGAGAAGGATGTCCTTGCGGACGGTCCTGCCATCGACTCGGGTGAACTCGCCCTGGGGAAGGATGCTCTCGTAGCATTCATGCCCTGGGAAGGATACAACTTCGAGGACGCAATTCTTGTCTCGGAACGACTGGTTTCGGAGGACGTCTACACATCGGTCCATATTGAGGATCTGGAAGTGGCCGCCCGAGAAACCAAGGTCGGTATGGAAGAAATCACTCGAGATATTCCCAGCCAGAGCCAGGAAGCTCTAGAGAACCTCGATGAAGATGGTATTATAGAGGTTGGGACGTACGTTGAACCAGGAGACATCCTCGTCGGTAAAGTCACCCCGAAGAGTCACGTGGATCTTTCACCCGAGTACAAGCTGCTACATTCGATCTTTGGTGAAAAAGCCAAAGACGTGAAGGACACGTCCCTGACCGTACCACACGGTGTCAAAGGTGTGGTCGTTGACGTTCAGGTGTACGATCGTGATAACCACGGTGATTTAGACGCCGGCGTTGAGAAGAAAGTCAAGGTTTACGTTGCCGACAAGCGAAAAATCAAAGTCGGGGATAAATTGGCCGGTCGCCACGGTAACAAGGGAGTGATTGCTAACATCCTTCCCAAGGAGGACATGCCCTTTACCAAGGACGGCCGTCCGGTGGACGTCGTTCTGAATCCGCTGGGTGTTCCCAGTCGGATGAACATTGGTCAGGTTCTTGAAACTCATATCAACCTTGCCGCCGAAGAACTCGGCATTGAAATTGTGACACCCGTTTTTGAAGGAGCCACGGAGGATGACATCGCCGAACTCCTGCAGGAGGCCGGGTACCCAGAGGACGGAAAAGTTGTCCTGCGGGACGGTCGAACGGGTGAACCCTTCGACCAGAAGGTCACGATTGGAAACATGTATATCATGAAACTGGAGCACATGGCCGAAGACAAAGTTCACAGCCGTTCGATTGGTCCTTACTCCCTGGTCACGCAGCAACCGCTTGGCGGTAAGGCACAATTCGGTGGTCAGCGACTGGGTGAAATGGAGGTCTGGGCACTGGAAGCTTACGGTGCGGCCCACACGCTCCGTGAATTTCTGACGGTGAAAAGTGATGATGTCAACGGTCGGTCCCGTACCTATGCGTCTATCGTAAAGGGAGAAGAAAGTTTCGTCCCCGGGATCCCCGAGTCCTTCAACGTCCTGCTGAAGGAAATGCAGGGACTTGGACTCGACGTGCGGGTCTTCGACGAGAAGGATCGAGAAATCGACGTCGATGAGCTCGTCACGGAGGATTCCGGCTAATGTCTACTTATAAACCGATGTTTGATCGAAGGTTGTTAACTCGATCTGTTACTGGAGGGTTCGTCGTTGGGAGATTCTGAAGACACAACGGTTATAGATGAATCAGCTGACACAGCTGAGGCTCTGAGCGGAAGCGAAATACTTGGAGACAGCGATGAGGATGAGGTGACCGGGGACGAGTTTTTCTCCGAGTTCAGTCATATCGGCATCGGTTTGATGGATCCGGATCGGGTTCTCGAGATCTCCAACGGTGAAGTAACAAAACCGGAAACAATCAATTACCGAACCCTTCGTCCCGAACGCGGTGGCCTCTTCTGCGAGAAGATTTTTGGTCCAACACGTGACTGGGAGTGTTTCTGCGGTAAATACAAAAGTAAGAAATACGCCGGTGTTGTCTGTGACAAATGTGGTGTTGAAGTCGCCCGTTCCAAAGTACGGCGGGTCCGCATGGCTCACATTGAACTCATGGCCCCCGTGGCCCACATCTGGTACCTAAGAGGTATTCCCTCGAAACTGAGCCTGACCCTGAACATGAAGATCAAGGACCTGGAGAAGGTCGTTTACTACGAGAGCTACGTGGTGCTTGACCCCGGGGACACGGAACTGAAAAAACGGGAACTGCTCTCCGAACAGGAATTTCACCGTGCCCGGGAGGAATACGGTAACCGTTTCCGCGCCGGTATGGGGGCCGAGGCGGTAGAAACGCTACTCGAGGAACTTGACCTTGAAGCCGAAATAAAAGCAATTGAAGACGAACTTGAACTGGAGAAGAAACAGCAACAGACCCGAACGCGTATTCGGCAGAAGACGAAGAAACTCATCCGGCGGTTGCGGGTTCTGAAGGGATTTTACGACTCCGGTATCGAACCGAAGCACATGGTAATGCGTATTCTTCCGGTAATCCCACCCGAGTTACGTCCAATGATCCAGCTCGAGCGAGGACGTTTCGCCACCTCCGACGTCAACGATCTTTACCGGAGGGTTATCAATCGAAACAATCGCCTCAAGAAACTCATGGAACTACGAACGCCGGATATTATTATCCGGAACGAGAAACGCATGCTCCAGGAAGCCGTTGATGCACTGATAGACAACTCTCGTGTGGACCGGCCCGTGAGGGGTCCCAACAATCGACCGCTGAAATCCATGACGGACCTGCTCAAAGGAAAACAGGGGCGCTTCCGTCAGAACTTGCTTGGTAAGCGTGTCGATTACTCCGGTCGAGCCGTTATTGTCAACGGCCCAGACCTGAAATTTAACCAGTGTGGCCTGCCGAAGAAAATGGCTATCGAATTATTCAAGCCATTTATCATGCAGCGACTCGTAAACGAGAATCAGGCCGCCAGTATAAAATCCGCCAAGAAAATGATCGAGAAGGAGGAACCGGAAGTCTGGGACGCCCTCGAGGAAGTCATTGAGGGACATCCTGTGCTTCTAAACCGTGCTCCAACCTTACACCGGCTCGGTATCCAGGCCTACTATCCGGTTCTTACCGAAGGACACTCCGTTCAACTTCATCCGTTACAGTGTCCCCCTTACAACGCGGACTACGACGGCGATCAGATGGCCGTCCACGTGCCACTGTCGAAAACTGCCCAAATCGAATCTCGTGTTCTGATGATGAGTACGAACAACCTGCTTTCGCCGGCACACGGTGGCGTACTCCCGATACCGAC
>JBDGPI010000032.1:12254-25216 GCA_042219765.1 Salsurabacterium abyssinicum (SeqCode) | reverse complement strand
GATTAACTACCTGACGAAACTGCCGACGGATCTTGATCTTGAAAACGAAGAGGACGTGAAACACGTCTTTGGTGATCCCAAGCAGGTTGAGTGGGCCCTGGACAAGGATGCGATTGGTCTGCACGACCCGATTCTCTACAAAGAGGACGGGGAGCGACATATTACAACCCCCGGGCGTGTCCGGTTCAACCAGGCACTCGCCGACGGAATTCCCTTCCAGAACCGAAAGTTCAACGAGGATGACGTGGGTGAGCTAATCAGCGAGCACATTGAGGATATCGGAATTAACAAATCCGTGGAATCCCTGGACAATCTGAAAGACCTAGGATACCACGAATCCACGCTGATGGGCTGTTCGATTGGGTACGAAGATCTACTGACACCCGAGCGAAAAGAAGAACTTCTCGAGCAGGCCGAAAGCGACGTCGACGACATCAAGGAACGTTACGAACAGGGTGAAATCGTCGAAGAAGAACGGTACAACCGTGTGATAAACGTCTGGCACGAAATTACGCAGGAAGTTAGCGACAACGTTTTCACCACCATGAGCAAGGATATGAAAGGCTTCAACCCGGTTTATATGATGGCGGATTCCGGTGCACGAGGTTCCGAGGACCAGATCCGTCAGCTCGCCGGTATGCGTGGACTGATGGCCAAACCAAGCGGTGAGGTCATTGAACTTCCGATTAAATCCAGCTTTCGAGATGGTCTCTCCGTGATGGAGTACTTCATCTCAACGCACGGGGCACGAAAAGGATTGGCGGATACCGCCCTGAAAACGGCGGACGCCGGTTACCTGACCCGTCGCCTGGCCGATGTGGCTCAGAGCGTCCGGATTGTAGAGGCGGACTGTGGTACTCTGAACGGCATGGAAGTCAGTCCCATTCGATCCAGTGGTGACGTCCTTGAGGACATGAATGACCGTATTCTCGGTCGGGTTGCACGCCGGGATATCAAACACCCACAAACTGGTGAAACGATCGTTGAAGAGAATCAGGAAATTGACGAAGAGAAAGCACAGCGCATACAGGAGTGTGGCTTCGACTCGGTTGAAATCCGGAGCCTCCTGACCTGTGAAGCCGAGGACGGTGTCTGTGCCAAGTGTTACGGCCGTGACCTTTCCAGCCGTCAAATTGTTAACATCGGGGAACCGGTCGGTATAATTGCTGCGCAATCCATCGGTGAACCTGGAACACAGCTGACAATGAGAACCTTCCACACTGGTGGTGTTGCCTCCGGTGGGGGTGAACAGGGAATTCAGGCACAGAACAATATCTACGTTGAGAGTTTACCCGACAACGTTGTCGAGTACGAGGAAGAAGACGGCTCGACATCACTTGTTTCCCTGACGGACGAGGGGCTTATCCGTCTCCGGAAAGTGAAGGACTCGGTTGATCTTGACCCTGACGACGATGATGTCAGTGTTGAGCCCGTTGCTTTTGAGGGTCTCTGGGTTTACGCCGGGGATACAATTGCCTCGAAAACTGTCGACGGTGAGGACGAGGAAATAACGGCCGATAGCGAAGGTATCGTTCACATGGACGAGGACGATGATGTACTTCGCGTCCTTGGAAATGAGTACGACGTCAGTATTGGGCTGGGCGCGAAAGTACTCGTCGATGAAGGCGATATTGTCGAGTCCGGTGACGTCTACGTTGAAATTGATCCGTACAACGAATTGATCATTGCCGAATTCGACGGTGAAGTCAGTCTTCGGGATATTGAAGTCGGTCGAACAGTCAGTGAGCAGGTCGACGAGACGACCGGGCTGATTAACAAGGTGATCACCGAGGACAAGCAGGGGGAAATGTACCCGAGTCTTGTCCTTAAACGGGACGGAAAGCAAGCGACACGGCGTTACGACCTTCCCTACGGCTCGATCCTTGTCTCCGAGGACGGCGAAGAGGTACAGGCGGGTGAGGTACTTGCCAAAATGCCTAAGGGTGACGTCCAGACCAAGGACATCACCGGTGGTCTTCCTCGTGTTGAGGACCTCTTCGAAGCCCGGAAACGCACGAAGGAAAGCGCCAAGATCGCTGAAATTTCCGGCCGTGTTGAATTCATCAAACAAGAGAAACGCAAGGAGAAAGGAATCAGAACAATCCGTATCACGAATCCTGACACGGAAAACTCAAAGAAGTACCGTGTGAAGCCAGGAATTCACCTCAAGGTCCGGGACGGTGAAATGATTGAGGAAGGTACGCCCCTGACCGAAGGGTACGTTAATCCACACGACTTACTGAGGATTAAAGGTATCAATTCCCTGCAGAATTATCTCGTTCAGGAAATTCAGAAAGTCTACCTCCAGCAGGGCATCAGGATCAACGACAAGCACATTGAAGTCATTGTCCGACAGATGCTCCGGAGAGTGATGATTACGGATGCAGGAGACACTCAATTCCTGCCCGGGGAGCGAGCCGATCGTTACCGTCTTGCCCGCATTAATGAACAGATTCAGGCGGACGGTGGCCAACCGGCCACGTTTACCCCGATTCTACAGGGGATCACGAAAGCATCGCTTGAAACCGATAGCTTCATCTCGGCCGCCAGCTTCCAGGACACCAAGCGGGTTCTCTCCAACGCCTCCTGCCAGGGGAAGGTTGACGAACTGAAGGGGCTGAAGGAGAACGTGATCACGGGTCATCTGATTCCCGCTGGTACAGGGTTTGAGGCATACCGAGAGATGTTCAATGAGGATCTTCGGGATGTCGTGGAGAAGGCCCGTTCCTTCACCCGGGACGAAGAGGCCGAGGAGACCGAGGAACAGGAGGAAGTTTCGGCCGGTTCATAAGTGGTACCAGATTTCGATTGACTGAAACCAGCTGAGGAGGATCCAACGTGCCAACCATTAATCAACTTGTCCGAAAAGGACGTGAACAGGAAAAGAAAAAACGCAGCACCCCGGCCCTGGAAGGGTCACCGCAACGGCGTGGCGTCTGTACGAGGGTTTACACTGCCACTCCGAAGAAACCGAACTCCGCCCTGCGGAAGGTTGCCCGCGTACGACTGACAACCGGGTACGAAGTTACCGCTTACGTACCTGGGGAAGGGCATAACCTTCAGGAGCACAACATTGTTCTTGTTCGAGGCGGTCGGGTTAAGGATCTGCCCGGCATTCGGTACACAGTTGTCAGGGGTGCCCTTGACTGTAGCGGTGTCGAAGGACGTAAACAGGGTCGTTCAAAATACGGCACCAAGAAACCCGAGGAGGCGTAATCATGCCACGACAGCGACGACGAGCACGCCCTGAATTAGAACCGGATCCGGTCTACGAGAGTAAACTGATCACCCGTCTTATCAACAAGGTGATGCGCGACGGTAAAAAATCGCTTGCCGAGGGGATCGTTTACGACGCGCTGGATACGATAGGAGAAAAGACCGGCGAAGATCCCATGATCATTTTTGAGAACGCCATTGATAACGTTCAGCCGAAATTAGAGGTCCGTCCAAGACGGGTTGGTGGCGCAACATTTCAGGTTCCAATGGAAGTTGACGAGGAACGTGGCATTTCCCTTGCCCTTCGCTGGATCAAAGAAGCTGCCGACAACCGTAGCGAACGGCGTATCGAGGATCGCCTTGCCAATGAACTTCTCGATGCTTCCAATTACGGTGGAGAAGCCTTCAACAAACGTGAGGAAGTACACAAGATGGCGGAAGCTAACCGAGCATTTGCTCATTACCGCTGGTAATTTAGACTTACTTAGCTCTTTCACCATTAGTTCGATCCTCGCATCCTGCAATATCGAAATTAACATCGCATGGAGTGTTTTTGATGGGACGAGACGTATCGTTAGATGAAACGAGAAATATTGGTTTAGCCGCACACATTGATGCGGGGAAGACTACGACAACGGAACGGATTCTGTACTACACCGGTAAAATTCACCAGATGGGTGAAGTCCACGACGGAGCAGCCGAAATGGACTTCATGGATCAGGAAAAAGACCGGGGTATAACGATTCAGTCCGCTGCAACCACCTGTTACTGGAAAGACCACCGTATCAATATTATTGATACCCCGGGTCACGTTGATTTTACGATTGAAGTTGAACGGTCGCTGCGTGTCCTTGACGGGTTAATTGCCGTTTTCTGTGCCGTCGGAGGCGTGGAACCCCAGACGGAAACCGTCTGGCGGCAAGCTAATCGTTACAACGTTCCGAGGATAGCTTTTGTAAACAAGATGGATCGAGTTGGAGCGGATTACGACAAAGTAATTGACGAGATGGACAACATGCTTGGTGCGAATCCGGTACGCCTACAGATTCCCGTCGGTGCCGAGGACGAATTCGACGGTTGTATTGATTTACTCAAGATGAAATACCTCAAGTGGCGCGAGGACGAGATGGGCGCCGAGTACGAGGAACTCGAAATTCCGGACGAGTACCAGGACGAGGCGGACAAGTACCGCAACGAACTGCTTGAGACCGTCGTTGAAATGGACGACGAAGTCATTGAAAAGTACCTGGCCGACGAAGACCTGACCCAGGACGAAGTCAAACGCTGTATTCGCAACGGCGTTATTGACGAGGAAATACTACCTGTCCTTTGTGGATCCGCCCTTCAGAACACGGGGGTTCAGCGTATCCTTGATTCGGTCGTTGACTTCCTCCCGTCCCCGAAGGACGTCCCCGCCATCGAAGGAACCAATCCGGAAACCGGCGAAACCGAAGTTCGTGAGGCGGACGACGACGAACCATTCGCCGCCATTGCCTTCAAAATTACAACCGACCCTTACGTCGGTAAGATGACATTCTTCCGCTGTTACAGCGGTACCCTCGAAAAAGGAAGTTATATCCGAAACGCCCGTACGGGTGAGGACGAGCGAATCAGCCGGATGCTTCAGATGCACGCGGATGATCGACAGGAGCGCGAAACGATATACGCCGGTGACATTGCCGCGGCCATCGGACTCGACGACACCAAAACCGGTGATACGCTCTGCGACGAGGATCATCCCATACTCCTTGAGGAAATGGATTTCCCGGCACCGGTTATCAGTGTCGCTATTGAGCCAAAGACCAATGCCCAGCAGGAGAAACTCTACGATTCTCTTCGGAAACTCTCCGAGGAGGATCCTACTTTTGAAATGGAAGTTGACCACGACACGGGCCAGACCATCATCAGCGGTATGGGAGAGCTTCACCTTGAAGTGATTGTCGACCGTCTGACGAATGAATTTAAAGTCGACGCCAATATTGGTGAACCCCAGGTTGCTTACAAGGAAACAATCAATCAACAGATTGACGTCGAAGCCGAACACATTAAGCAGAGTGGAGGACGTGGACAATACGGCCACGTCAACATGGAAATGTACCCGCTGGATCGGGGCGAAGGGTTCGAGTTCGTCGATGAAATTAGCGGAGGCGTTATTCCCAAGGATTTCATTCCTGCCGTCGAGGACGGAATCCAGGAAGCCATGCAGAACGGTCCGCTGGCCGGTTATCCGGTTGTTGATATGGGGGTTGTTCTGTACGACGGTAGCCACCATGAAGTTGACAGCAGTGAGACGGCCTTTAAAATAGCTGGTTCTAAGGCATTCAAGAAAGGCTTTGACCGGGCCGATCCAAAATTGCTCGAACCGATAATGGACGTGGAAGTCATCGTTCCGGAGGAGTACTCCGGCGATGTAATTGGAGACCTTAATTCCCGCCGCGGACAGGTTCGAAACATGGATAAACGGGCCGGCGATCAGGTCATTAAAGCATCGGTACCACTGGCCGAAATGTTTGGTTACTCCACGGACCTACGGTCCATCACCCAGGGACGAGGTAACCACACCATGGAATTCGAAGAGTACGACATAGTCCCTGACAACGTAGCTAAAGAGGTCATTCAAGAGGAATCTCTAACCGCAGGTTAATTTTAACTGGTCCAGTACTACCTTAGGAGGTTCGGACACTAATGAGCAAAGAGAAATTTGAGCGCGATAAGCCCCACCTTAACATTGGAACAATCGGTCATGTTGACCACGGGAAGACAACACTGACCGCCGCCATTGTGAAATACCTTTCGAACAAAGGTTTTGCCGACGCACAGAAGTTCTCGGACATCGATAACGCTCCCGAAGAACAGGAACGTGGAATTACCATTGCCACGGCACACGTGGAGTACGAAACTGACGAACGTCACTACGCCCACGTCGATTGTCCGGGCCACGCCGATTACGTCAAAAACATGATTACGGGTGCGGCGCAGATGAACGGTGCCATTCTCGTCGTTAGTGCCGCCGACGGTGCGATGCCCCAAACCCGGGAACACCTTCTGCTCTCCCGTCAGGTTGGAGTTGAGGAACTGGTCGTCTTTGTTAACAAAACGGACCAGGTGGACGATCCGGAACTGATCGAATTGGTTGAAATGGAAATCCGAGAATTACTCAACGAGTATGACTTTGATGGCATGGAAACGCCGATTGTGAAAGGATCGGCACTCCAGGCACTCGAGAATCCCGAGGACGAGGAACACGTGGGACCGATTCAGGAACTCCTCGATGCCCTTGACGAACACATTCCCGAACCCGAACGTGAAATTGATAAACCGTTTCTTATGGCCATTGAAGACGTTTTCTCCATTACCGGTCGCGGTACAGTCGCCACTGGCCGAGTTGAACGTGGCCGAGTTGAGGTCGACGACGAAGTTGAGATTGTCGGTCTTCAAGAGGAACCCATGGACACGGTTATTACCGGTCTTGAAATGTTCCGAAAAGTCCTCGACGAGGCTGAAGCCGGTGACAACATCGGAGCTCTCTTGCGAGGCATTGAGAAAGAAGAGATTGAACGTGGGATGTGTCTTGTTGAACCCGGCAGCGTAACACCCCACACGGAGTTTCAGGCCGAGGTCTACGTACTGACCAAGGAAGAGGGCGGGCGACATACTCCCTTCTTCGACGGGTATCGGCCGCAGTTTTACATGCGGACGACCGACGTGACCGGGGAAGTCACACTCAAAGACGACGTCGAAATGGTCATGCCCGGTGACAACGTCGAACTGTCAATTAAGTTAATGGAACCGGTAGCACTTGAGGAAGAACAACGGTTTGCAATCCGAGAAGGTGGCAAAACCGTCGGTGCAGGTGTGGTAACGGAAGTTATAGAGTAACCTGCCGCAAATCCTTCCTCAAGCTTGAGCCGCTAACTAACTGTGAGGAGGCGATCCCAACCGGGGTCGCCTCTTCACATTTTCATTTCTTAATTTATCATTTTGGTTGTTTCGAGACGGGCTGTTCTCTTTCTTCGTAGGAACAAGTTCCAGCGCGATCTTCGAACACAGACACCGTATCCGGGGATATCTGTCTCAAAAAACCTGCGGTTGCTGTACTGTTAAAAACGGTGTCAAGGAAAGTCTCTGAACGTGTATCTTCTGTCTTACATTTCCATCAATAAATTGTTATATTAATGACTTCTGTATTGCGCGAATTAACGTCTTCTGGAGGTAATAAGTGTGGCTCGGCAGATACGCATTAAGCTTAAGGCCTATGATTACAGACTTATCGATCGGGCAGCAAGTGAAATAGTATCCGCTGCCGAGCGAACGGGGGCTGACATCAATGGGCCCGTTCCGCTACCAACCGACGTGCGACGTTACACCGTCAACAAAGCCCCACATAAGTTCGAGCAGGGAAAAGAGCAGTTTGAACTTCGCACACACAAGCGCCTGATTGATATTGAAAATCCCAACAACGATACCATGAACGCACTCAGCCAGTTGAATTTGACCGCTGGCGTAGACGTTCAAATCAAAGAATAACCACGGGGAGAACTCGTATGAACAAAGTATTGATTGGCAAAAAAGCCGGCATGACTCGTATTTATAACGAGAATGATGAGTCCGTCCCAGTGACGGCCATCAAGAGCCCAGATTGTGTGGTTGTACGAAAGCGCAGCCTGGAGGGCCGTCCCTCCTTGCAGCTGGGGTTTCGTGAGACCGATTCCGTTAACAAACCACTTCAGGGGCATTTCGACAAACACGGGGTCTCGCCCCGAAAAGAACTGCACGAAATGATTGTTGAGGAAGACTCACCACTTGCCGATCTTGAACCGGGTGATCGAGTCAAACCGGATATATTCGACGTCGGCGACATCGTTGATGTTACTGGTGAATCCAAAGGACGTGGATTTCAGGGGGTTGTTAAACGGTGGGACTTCTCCGGTGGACCCTCCGGCCACGGTGGCCGTTTTGGTCGAAACACCGGATCCGTAGGACAGTCCGCCGATCCGAGCCGTATCTTCCCCGGTAAGAAGATGCCGGGCCAGTACGGTGGCGACACAACAACAATGCAAAATTTAACCGTCATGCGTATTTTACCTGACGAAAACGCTATTCTTGTTTCAGGCTCCGTACCAGGGGCTGACGAATGGACTGTTATGGTCCGAAATGCCGCTAAGGAGGCTGAAGCCGTTGCCAACACTTAATGAAATCAACGACGAACTTCCCGAAGAGTTTCAAAATCAACCGTTTCGGGAAGGACTGATTCACCAGGCTGTTGTCACCTATGAAGCAAATCAGCGAACCGACACCGCCGCCGCCAAATCACGGGCCGACGTGTCGGGCCGTAACAAAAAGCCCTGGCGACAGAAAGGGACTGGGCGTTCACGGCACGGTAGTCGTATAAGTCCCCTCTGGGTTGGTGGGGGTCGAGCGAACGCCCCCGACGGTACACAGGATCACTCGAAGGACTTAAATCAGGAAATGAAACAACAGGCTTTGAAAAGTGCCCTCAGCGTCAGAGTGGACGAAAACAGCATTTACTGTCTCGAGGATGTGGGCCTAGACGAACCCGACACTGCAACGCTTAACGAATTTTTCGAATCGGAAGGACTTGACGATCAAAAAGTACTACTTCTCTTGACCGACGACGAAAAAACCCTTCGTCTTTCAACGAGAAACCTCTCCTACTGTGACCCCTTTGACGTTGAAAGTTTAAATACCTACCAGGTCGTTTCGCATTCATCAATTGTTTTCAGCGAAGACGCACTCGACTCGATCACCGGGGGAGAGGAATAATGGATGTTGCTGACGTTCTTTTAGAGCCGCTCGTCACCGAAAAAACTGTACGGGAGCAGGAAGAAAACAATCACTACACCTTCGTTGTCCATCCTGATTCCAACAAAATAGAAATTCGACAGGCCGTTGAAAAGCAATTCGACGTGACCGTTGATGATGTTCGCACCCTTAACGTGACCGGTAAACCACGTCGGGTGCGTGGAGTACCTGGCTACACGTCGGACTGGAAAAAGGCCATTGTAAGTCTTCCCGAAAGTGAAAATATTGAAGTTGTGGAGGGTCTCGTAGGATGAAGCGTTATAAACCCACGAGTCCGGGCCGTCGTACCTGTCCGAGGAGGGGCCAGTTGAGTCCCTCACGGAATCTCTCTCGAAAAAAGGCGGCCGGAATCATTACGGTCGAATTACAGCCCGAGGACACGGTGGCGGGAACAAGAACCGTTACCGAAAAATCGATTTCAAACGCAACAAAGACGACGTTAAGGCCGAAGTGAAACGGTTTGAGTATGACCCCAACCGCTCCGCTCGGATTGCACTGATTCAGTACACCGACGGAGAGAAGCGTTATATTCTAGCCCCTCGTAAATTGGAAGTAGGGGATGAAGTACAATCGGGCCCCGACGCACCCGTACGGCCCGGGAACGCTCTGCCAATGGAAAACATTCCGATGGGTACTTTTCTGCACAACGTCGAACTAAAACCGGGAGCCGGAGGCAGCCTCTGCCGTTCGGCCGGTAATACCGCCCAGTTGGCAAGCAAAGACGAGGGTTATGCGTTGCTTCATTTACCATCCGGCCAGGGACGGCGTGTTCACCTCAAGTGCCGTGCTTCCGTTGGTCGGGTTGGAAACGTAGAACACATCAACCGAGTCAAAGGAAAAGCGGGACAGACACGATACGAAAATCGGCGTCCCGTCACCCGCGGCATGGCCAGGAACCCGGTCGATCATCCGCTTGGTGGCGGTGAGGGTCGAATAAAAGGTGGCCATCCGGAAGCACCGGGTGGTGGACTTACACTCGGGGAACAGACACGTTCAAACAAACGTACCGACAAGTTCGTCGTCCGAAACATACGTGAGTAGAAAACAGGCTCATCCAAAGACGGACTGACGGCCATCGTTGCTTTAACGACGACTTAACCTCATTCTGGAGGAATTGTGATGCGCAGTAAGAAAAAGGGACCATTTATTGATGATCATCTTCAAGAAAAAGTTGAAGAAGCCAACGCGGGTGACCGTGATGACGTTATCAAGACATGGTCGCGTCGTTCGATGATCACACCGGAAATGGTTGGACTGACGTTTCAGGTTTACAACGGTCGTAAACATATTCCGGTCCACGTCACTGAAAATATGGTCGGTCATAAACTCGGTGAATTTTCTCACACTCGAACCTTCCGCGGTCATTCGAAAACCGAAGAACGCGTAATCAGGAAACCGGGTGGTTAATGATGGAAGCTCGAGCAGTTGCTAAAAACGTCCGTATTTCACCAAAAAAGGCTCGTCCGGTAGCGGATCTGGTTCGAGATAAATCCGTTACAGAGGCTTACGACATACTCAAGAATACCCATAAGCGAGCAACGGAACAGATACGAAAAGCGATTAAAAGTGCGGCGGCTAACCTGCAGAATGAGGATCCTGCCGCCCAGGTTGAAACGATGGATATTAAAGAGTTACGAATCGACGATGGACCCACGCTTGAACGTTTTAAACCCAGAGCAATGGGTCGGGCGTCACCCGTCCGGAAGCGTTCAAGTCACATTACGGTTGTCGTCGAAACCCCTGACTCCACGGAGGACGTGTAAATAGTGGGACAGAAAGTTCACCCTACCGGTTTTCGTTTAGGAATTACCGAGGATTGGGACAACCAGTGGTACGCCGAGGACGACGAGTTCGCGGATAATGTCGTGCAGGACAAAAAAATTCGCGACGAGATCATGGATCAGTATCCCAACGCTCTGATCAGCGAGATTATTATTAAACGTTTTGGCAATAAAATCCGTATTGATCTTTCCGCTGCCCGCACCGGGATAATTATTGGTCGGGGCGGAAAGAACATCAAAAAACTACGAGAGGACCTGACGGACCTGGTTGGTCACTCGGAAATTGACATCAACATCGAAGAAGTAGAGAACCCCGAAATGCAGGCTTCCTTGATAAGCCAGGAAGTGGCTCAGGACCTTACACAGCAGGTTCACCATCGACGGGCTATGAAAGAGGCCATCGACAACGCCATGAAGAAGGGCGCCCTTGGTGTGAAAATTCAAGTTGCCGGACGCCTCGGTGGCGCTGATATCGCAAGCACGGAGTGGTATCGCGAAGGTAGAATTCCCCTGCATACTCTTCGAGCTGATATTGACTACGGGTTTACGGAAGCACGGACGAAGTTCGGTACCATTGGTGTCAAAGCCTGGGTCTTCAAAGGAGAAGAACTCTAATGTTAGAACCACAAGGACAAAAATACCGCAAGCAACAGAGGGGACGGATGAAGGGCGTCGATAAGACGGGAAGCACTCTCGCGTTTGGTGACTATGGACTCAAAGCGAAGGAACCCCACTGGATAACGTCCCGTCAGATAGAAGCTGCCCGTATCGTTATTGCCCGGCACCTTCAGGAAGAGGGGCGTTTCTGGATCAGGATCTTTCCCGACAAGCCCGTTACGAAAACTCCTGCCGAAACTCGCATGGGAAAAGGTAAGGGGGATGTCGATCATTTTGTGGCTGTCGTCAAACCCGGCCGCATCATGTTCGAAATTGGCGGCGTCGAGGACGACCAGGCCGAGGAAGCCCTTGAGCAATCCGGCCATAAGCTCCCCATTAAAACCAAAACAGTCACACGGGAGTTCAAGTAACCATGGATATAGAAACGATTCGTCAGATGAACGATGAGGAGTTAAAGTCGAAGCTCAAGGAACTAAAAGACGAACAGGCGGAACTCCGCATGCAAAAAGTTGTAGCTCCGCCGGAGAATCCCATGAGGATACGGCACATACGAAAAAGCATAGCCCGCATAAAAACAGTTCAGCGTGAGCGTGAACTGGAGGAGGCGCAGGAAGCATCGTGAGTCAAAACGGTGATGAAGAAATTGTCCAGAAGCGGCGAAAGGGTCGTGTAGTCTCCGACCGGATGGATAAAACCATTGTCGTGGAAACCGAACGAATTGTTCAAAATCCGCTCTACAAGAAATACCTACGTCGTAACAGTCGGTTCAAAGCCCATGATGAGGACGAGGCTGCTAAACCGGGTGATTACGTACTCATCGAGGAAACTCGACCGACGAGTCGAACCAAACGGTGGAGATTGCTCGAGGTTCTGGAAGAAGCCAGTGTAGTTGAAAGTGAAGCTGTTACTGCCGAAGAAACTCAGGAAGACGAAGAAGACGACATAGAATAGGCTAATTGAGGTAGTTTTCCGATGATTCAAGAAGAGACACGACTTAACGTAGCTGATAATTCCGGTGGCCGGGAAATAGCCTGTGTGAAAGTGCTCGGGAATTCTCGACAGCGGTACGCAACTGTTGGCGATATAATCGTCGCCAGCGTGAAGAATGCGATACCGTCCGGCGATCTGGATCAGGGAGATGTAGTCCGAGCCGTTGTCGTTCGCACTAGCAAGGAAAAGAAACGGGACGATGGAAGTTACGTACGGTTTGACGACAACGCTGCCGTCGTCCTGAACGACGAAGGCGCTCCCGTCGGAACACGTATATTCGGACCGATTGCACGAGAACTGCGTGATAAACGTTACATGCGTATTATTTCACTTGCTCCGGAGGTCGTCTAAGGATGGGCAAAATTAAACATATCCGTAAAGGCGATGAAGTCGTTGTTCGCTCCGGTAAAGAACGGGGGAAACAGGGGGAAGTCATTAAGGTTCTTCCCGACGAGGATGCCGTTCTGGTTGAAGACCTCAACATTGTCAAAAAACATCAGCGATCCTTCGGCATTTATATGCACCGCATGCGCC
>JBDGPI010000032.1:11431-12211 GCA_042219765.1 Salsurabacterium abyssinicum (SeqCode) | reverse complement strand
AAACCCGGTGGGATCTTAGAAATCGAAGCTCCCATTCATATTTCCAATGTACAACTCATTTGTCCCGACACCGGTGAACCCACTAAAGTCGGTCGTGAGTACGACGAGGACCGTGAACAGTGGGTCAGAGTGTCCAAGCAAAGTGGAAACGTCATTGACTAGGTATATGGAGTCTTTTAATTATGACTGACTCAGCTCAGCAGCTACGAGAATCCGAGGAAGAACGGAAGGAAAATCTCCTTGAATCCCTGGATACTTCAAATCCAGAAGCCGTTCCCGAAATAAAAAAAGTGGTTGTGAACGTTGGACTCGGGGATGCTCGACAGGAAGTTGACAGACTCGAAACTGTCCAGGAACAACTTCGTCTCATAACTGGGCAAACACCTGTCGTCACACGGGCAAGGAAATCCATCGCCGATTTTGAGATACGGAAAGGAGATCCTTCGGGTGTGAAAGTTACACTTCGCGGCAAACGAATGGAGGATTTCCTTAACCGGCTCATACACCTGGCGTTGCCAATGACCAAGGAATTTCGGGGATTACCCCGTGATGCTTTTGACGGTCAGGGTAATTATTCGCTTGGTATTGATGAGCAGGTTGTTTTTCCTGAAATATCTTACGAAGAATCCGAAACGGTTTTTGGTATGGACATCACACTGGTAACGTCCACGGACGACCGTGGCGAAGCCTTGATGCTTCTTCGAGAATACGGTTTTCCACTTCGTGAGGATTAACGTCGATACTGATAAGAACGAGGTGACCAAACGTGGCTAAAAAAGC
>JBDGPI010000032.1:6054-11415 GCA_042219765.1 Salsurabacterium abyssinicum (SeqCode) | reverse complement strand
AATTTGAAGTCCGTGAATACAACCGCTGTCAGAATTGCGGACGCTCCGGCGCTTACATGCGTGACTTTGGACTCTGTCGTCACTGTTTTCGGGAGCTGGCCCACAATGGCCAAATCCCCGGCGTTCGAAAAGCTAGCTGGTAAGACTTCTTTCAAGGGTTGAAGGTCGATAGTCAAAAGTCCTTAGCGGGCTCTTGGTTTACGTCCTTTTCGACTTTCGACGTTAGACTTCAAACACTGGACTGATTTTGATGGTTGCTGTTGATGATCCTGTAGCCGATATGCTTACGCGAATCCGCAATGCTCTGGATCGGGACAAAGATCGTGTTGATATTCCCTCGTCCCAGGTCAAAGAAGGCGTCGCGGAAGTTCTGCTTGAAGAAGGCTACATCCTCGATTTCAAAAACATTCGTAACCCTCGGCAGGGGACACTCAGACTTTACCTGAAGTACGATCCTCAGGGCGATCCTGTCATAGATACGATGAAAAAAATAAGTAAACCTGGCCGCCGCCACTACATAGGTGCCGACGAAATCGAGCCGGTCAAAAGCGGTCTTGGGATTTCAATACTATCGACTCCCAAAGGGGTTCTTTCGGGCCGTCAGGCTCGGGATAAGAACGTCGGCGGCGCGTACCTCTGTGAGGTCTGGTAGTTATGTCTCGAATGGGCCCACGACCGATCGACGTTCCCGACGAGGTTGACATCGATATATCGAATGGAACTATCAATGCCTCCGGCCCTCAGGGCGACAAATCGCTTGATTTAACCGAAGGTATTACCGCTGAGGTCTCCGACGGTGAACTCGTCTTATCCCGTCGGGATGATTCCAAAGAACAGAAAAGCCAGCATGGTCTTATGCGATCCCTGGCCGTTAACCTCGTTAAAGGGGTTGGAGAAGGTTTCACGAAGACGCTTGAAATCAATGGTCTTGGGTACCGGGTTAACAAACAGGGGTCCACTTTGACGCTTGAACTCGGTTACTCCAATCCCATTCAAGTAGAAATCCCCGATAACCTTGATGTTGAGGTCCCCAATAACACCACGATAGAAGTTAACGGAATTGATAAGGAAGACGTTGGACAGTTCGCGTCCCGTTTACGTCATCTGCGTGAACCGGACCCTTATAACCAGAAAGGCATAAAGTACGAGGACGAAACCATCAGGCAGAAAGTCGGTAAAGCCGTCGGCGGAGGCGAAGGCCCCGAAGGGGCCGAAGGAGCTGAAGGTGCCGGCGGTGCCCCCGGAGCCTAACTTGACAGAAGGACGGTAATCATGACCCCAAAAATGAGCAGTGAGGAACGGCGAAAAAAGAAGCACAAGCGAGTCCGTAAGAAAGTTTCCGGTCGTCCATCACAACCACGGCTGTTCGTCTACAAGAGCAACAATCATATTTATGCTCAGCTTATAGACGACTTTCGCAACGAAACGCTCACAGCCGCGTCCAGTCTATCACCGGAAATCCGAGACGATTATGATCGTGGCAATTGTGAGGCAGCTCGTGCAGTTGGAGAATTAATTGCTGAAAAAGCAGAGGACATGAACATCGATACCGTCGTTTTCGACCGTGGAGGATATCCCTACCATGGTCGGGTCAAAGCTGTTGCAGAAGGTGCTAGAGACGGCGGTTTAGAATTTTAATGAAGGAAGTCGATATTTGTGGCTGACGAACGACTCGAGGATCGTGTTGTCTACATAAATAGAGTGTCCAAAGCCGTCTCCGGTGGTTCCACCTTTAGTTTTAGCACGATGGTTGCGGTTGGTAACACGGACGGTAAAGTTGGTATCGGTATTGGGCGAGACGAAGAAGTTCCAGGCTCCATTGAAAAGGGCCGGACCGATGCTGAAAAAGAATTAAACAAGATACCACGTGCCGGATCGACCATTCCGCATCAGATTGAAATGGAACACGATTCGGCCCGTGTTCTACTTAAACCCGCCGCCCCTGGTACCGGTGTTATTGCCGGAGGGGCTGTTCGAGCCATCACTGAACTGGCCGGGATCGACGATATTCTCACGAAGTCACTGGGCTCCGACAACCCCCTTAATATAGCCCGAGCCACCCTGAAGGGGCTTATGAACCTTAAGGACCCGCATAAAGTGGCACAAAATCGTGGGGTATCCGTTGAAAAAATACTAGCGGACCATCCCTACGCCGGTCCCGATGATATCGATACGGACGAGGATACGACCGAAGAAGAATCCGAGGACGAGGAACAGGATGAGCCGGTCGATGAATCCGAATCCGCGGAGTCTCAAACCGTCGAAGATGAATTGAAAGAACACGCTGAAGCTGATGACGAATCCGCTGACGTTGCTGAAGAGGACGCCGAGGAGGTTTCTCAATGAAATTACACGATCTCTCTCCTCCGGAAGGAAGCAATGAGGACTCCGTACGGAAGGGCCGTGGTCGAGCCAATGGCAGCGGCGAATCCTGCGGTCGAGGCAACAAAGGGCAGAAGAAACGAAATACCGTGCCCATTTACTTTGAAGGTGGACAGACCCCGATCTATCGGCGTTTCCCAAAACGGGGGTTTAACGCACACCAGCCCGTAGAGGTTGAAGAAGTTAACGTGGAATCCCTGAATCGTTTCGAGGACGATCGGACTGTCACTCCCGAGGACTTACTGGAAACGGGTCTTATTAACTCCGTTGAATCCGTTAAGTTACTCGGTAATGGTGAACTCAACACATCACTGACCGTCGAAGTACACGATGCGTCCGATTCCGCCGAAGCTAAAGTTGAAGACGCCGGAGGTTCCATAAAGTTACTCTCGTCCGAACAGCGGAGTGACTGATTGTGTTACAGGCCTTCCTGAACAGCCTTAAAATTGGTGAAGTCCGCAACAAAATTCTCTGGACGATCGGCTTAATTGCCGTTTATCGACTGGGATGTCACATAGTTGTCCCCGGTGCCGATCCGATTGCTATCAAGAACATGGCCGACCAGGGGGGCTGGCTTCAGCTCGCCGATATGTTCTCCGGCGGGGCCTTCTCACGATTTGCAATTTTTGCCCTCGGTATTATGCCCTACATTTCCGCCTCAATTATCTTTCAGTTACTTACCCCAGTCATTCCCCGGTTGGAAGAGCTGAAAAAAGAAGGACAACAGGGACAGAACCAGCTTAACCAGTACAAACGCTACCTGACGGTTGCGCTCTGTGCTATTCAGGGGATGGGCCTTGCCGTACGAGCTGAAAGCCTCGGAGTTGCCCCTTCAACCTGGCAATTTCGAATAATGGCTGTCTCCTCCCTCACGGCTGGTGGAATCTTTATCATGTGGCTCGGTGAGCAGATTTCCGAATACGGTATTGGTAACGGAATTAGTTTACTTATCTACGTCAGTATCGTTTCCTCCATTCCCCAATTTTTCGTTGGTGCGTTTCAGAAGTGGTCAATCGGGGAATTCAACCCGCTGGATATGGCAGGACTCTTTGTTCTTCTGGGGCTTCTGTTTGTTATCTGTGTCTGGATTCAGACCGGTGAACGCAGGGTACCCGTAAAATATACTAAGCAGGTCAGAGGCCGCAAGATGTACGGAGGTCAGGGATCTCACTTACCCTTAAAAGTTGACTACAGTGGCGTTATCGCCGTAATTTTTGCATCCAGTGCGATGATGTTTCCGGCGTTGATGTTTGGAACCCTCATTGGAAATGCCCAGACTCCTTACTGGTTGGATGTTTTGATTTCCTGGTTTGAGCGCGGAAGCATGCTCTGGGCCCTAATATACACGGGTCTGATTGTCTTCTTCTGCTACTTTTATACTGGTATTACCTTCAATCCAAACGACGTCGCGGAAAACTTGAAGGAATCCGGTGGTATCGTTCCGGGACGACGACCCGGCAAGAACACGGCCGAGTACATCGAGAAAATCCTGAATCGTATTACCCTTGTTGGCTCCCTGGTCGTAGCCTTCATCGCTATCCTTCCCATCTGGATGTCCGATTGGTTTGGAGTTCGCCTCTATTTTGGTGGCACCTCCCTCCTGATCCTCGTCGGAGTCGGTCTTGATTTCGTGCAGAAATTGGAGAGTCAACTTCTCATGCGCCATTACGATGGATTTATGGAGAGCGGCACAATCTCCGGGCGGGGCTTCGGCGGCTGACGCTCACTAAACTTCTTTCTGAGGTTAGGTATTTATGAATATCATTCTGCTGGCCCCTCCAGGTGCTGGTAAAGGTACACAGGCTGAAATTCTGTCCGACCGGTACGAAATCCCCCATATTGAAATGGGACAGATCATTCGGACGGCCATTTCGGAAGAGACTCCTGCCGGTAAAAAAGCCAAGGAATACGTTGACGATGGGAAACTCGTTCCCGACGACGTAGTTGTTGAATTGATCCGGGAACGGATTGAACAACCCGATGCCCAGGCGGGATTTGTGCTTGATGGTTTCCCCCGTACGGTGCCACAGGCGGAGTCCTTTGAATCCATGGTGGAAGAAAATGATATTGACCTTGATGCTGTGGTACACTTGGATGTTTCGGACGATGAAGTAAAGTCGCGCCTTCTTGACCGGGGCCGGGACGACGATACTCCTGAAGCAATCGAACAGCGTTTAAAGGAATACAGAAACAAAACGGCTCCGCTGATTGACTTTTACGAGCGCAAGGATTTACTTGTTACGGTTGATGGTGAACAGGACATCGACAGTGTTACCGAATCACTGGAAGAGACCCTGCAGGAGTGTCTTCCGGACTCCACACTGGAGCGGAGCTGAATTAGTATGCCCGAAACGGCCCAGGTTACGCTGGAGGAAATGGAAGCCGCCAATGAAATTGTTGCCGGAGTCCATACCCTCATGCAGGACGAAACTGAACCCGGGGTCACTACGGAATACCTCGATCAGCTTGCCGAGGAGTATATCCGGGACCATGACGCATCACCGATATTTAAAGGGTACCGCGGATTTCCCAAAACTCTCTGTACCTCTTTGAACGAGGAAATTGTCCATGGCATACCGTCCGAGGATCGAGTTGTTGAGGATGGTGACATTCTTTCGATTGACGTTGGGGCACGGAAGTTCGGTGCCTGTGGTGATTCTGCACAGAGTATCGGAGTTGGATCCATTTCTGCCAAAGTTGAAAAATTACTGGACGTGACACGGAAAGCACTGTACCAGGGGATTCAACAGGCCAAACCCGGAAACCAGATGGGAGAGGTTGGTCAGGCGATCGAGGATTACGTGAAACCCTACGGTTTTGGCATCGTCCGGGACTGGGCCGGACATTTCATCGGTCATGAAATGCACCTCGATCCCAAAATTCCCAATTACGGTCCCGCGGACCGTGGACCCGAGCTTGAAGTTGGAATGTTTATGGCAATTGAGCCGATGGTTAACCTGGGAACGCACAAAGGGGAAG
>JBDGPI010000032.1:2405-6044 GCA_042219765.1 Salsurabacterium abyssinicum (SeqCode) | reverse complement strand
GTCTAAGGCTCGGCAGACTCACGTCGCGGAGGTCGGTGCCGTCGACGCGGATGGAGAGGGGCGAGGACGGCTGGACTGTCGTGACAAAAGACGGTAGTTTAAGTGCCCATTTCGAGCACACGGTTGCCGTTACTGAAAATGGACCAAAAATACTCTCGCGACGAGAAGATGAGGTGCTACTATAAACAATGGCCGACGATGACGAACCAATAAAAGTTGAAGGAGAAGTAACGGAAACGCTGCCGAATGCGAAGTTTCGCGTGCAGCTCGATAACGACCACGAAGTCCTGGCTCACATTTCCGGCAAAATGCGGATGAGTTACATTGAGATTTTACCCGGTGACAGGGTGGAAGTTGAACTCTCCCCGTACGATCTTTCACGTGGTAGAATCGTTTACCGGCATAAATAATCTAGTAACCTAGTAACTCTCATTCATCTCACGTAAATCCTATCTTTACTCTCTCAAAGGGTGATCTATATGCGTATGAGTAGAACCTTTACAGCAGCCTTATTACTCGTTGTTTTTGGTGTTTTTGCCGCCGGTTGTGGTGGGGGTGGCGATAATCAGACCCAGACCACACAGGAAACTGCCGAAGAAACTCAGCAGGTAGAGGCAACTGGTAGTCTTTCCGCCACCGTCAATTTCGATGGAATCGCTCCGGAGCCCAAGACTCATGACGCCAGTGGTAACTCCGAGTGTGGTGTTGACGAAATCAAGGGTAAATCTGTTGTCGTCAACGACAACGGCACGCTCAAGAATGTTGTCGTTGCCGTTAAGAGTGCTCCGACGTCCATTGATCAATCCGTCGAAGCCCCGACTGTGGACCAGACGGACTGTCAGTACAAGCCCCACGTGAGTATTATTAAGTCCGGTCAGAAAGTTACTGTCACCGACCAGGATCAGGGGCTCCACAACATCCGTGGTACCCGCGACGGACGACAGCTCTTCAACGAACAGACTTTCAAAGGTCAGTCAAAAGAGATTGAAATCGGTAATGGCGGAGTTGTTAGCCTGGAGTGTGACGTTCACCCGTGGATGCAGGCGTACCTCTACGTGACGGAGAATGGTGCTGCCGCCGTTACAGGGTCCGAGGGGTCAGCGTCCCTTTCGGAACTTCCCGCCGGTGACTACACACTTGTATTCTGGCACGAAAAGTACGGTAAGAAGACCAAAAAGGTCACGATCAAGGAAGACGAAGAAGCTTCCGTTTCGGTGACGTTTAGCGCCTAATCACCGAAACACTTCCGTATTCGATAACGATCGGGACCGGAGCATACACTGTGCTCCGGTCCTTTTTTTTATTGCTTTGCCGTGCACTCCAACCCCAAATTTTCAGTCTTTCCTGGAGTCAAGCGCCGGGTTTCGGCATGTGTTTACTGGGCGTTAAACCAGTTAAATCAGGAGTCCGTCGTTAATTGATGTCGCAAGATATGGCGTTGTTGTCTTGAGTCTTCGTCGATTTCGGTTTGGACGTATCCACGTTACCGTGAAACGTATCGGTTGTACGTTAGGCGGGATAACCGTTCGAATGAGGAAACCGACTGTTCCGTTGATAAGTCCCACTCCGAATGACTCTCCTATGCTAGCCAAGCTACTTTCCAGGCAACTTCAACGGGGGATCGAAGTTCCCTACGAGTGTATAAATACTGAATCGTTCAGTGACTTTACGAAAGACGTCGTTAATGTCCTCTCAAAGACGGAGTCCGGTGATCGGTTGACCTATGGAGCGGTCGCCGAGAAAAGTGGCCATCCAGGAGCGGCTCAGGCAGTGGGTCAATGTTTGAGGAGTAACCCATTTCCGATCCTAATTCCGTGTCATCGGGTGGTGAGTTCAGGGAGGGGATGTGGAGGTTATGGGGGGACTCCTGACTCGAAGCTTAAAGCGTATTTACTGGAATACGAGAAACGAGACAGTTATTCCCGATACTTTTAAATTAGCTTAAGACAAATTATAATTTTTTGGTGAAACGGTTATCCACAAAGGTCTTCCCACCGTGTCTTTAGCGTCTGACGTTTCTACTTCACAATTTTTATTTTCCTTAGGAGGGTCCATTATGGCAGAAGGTAACGAGGAACTTTTAGAGGGTGTAAACACGGACTTAAATCATGCTAAAGCCAGTACGCATGCAGCTAAACTGGATCTCAGTCAGGACGGAGGTTCCTACACACTTAACATTGATATTTCGGCCCACGCCGAGGAACCGCCCCATCACACGAACTGGTTGAAAGTCTACGTTAACGATACACCCGCCGGTGAAATTAACCCCGAACCCCCGTACTACACCGGCGAATTCACCGCAAAACTCAAGAGTGTGGAACCCGGTGATGAAATTCGAGTCCAGGCGAAGTGCAACCTTCATGGAGTCTGGGAAAGTTCGGTCACCGCTTAAAAACTGAGATAATTTCCTCCATCCCGGATACGGGATGGAGGATTTTTTTATTTTGGTACGACTTCAGAATGGATTAGGCGTCCGATTCCTGAATACCTGAGTGTGCATCACGATGACCGATCGAAAAATTGAAATTCTTGGCGCCCGGGAGCATAACCTCAAGGACATAGACGTCGAGTTCCCCAGAGAGGAACTCAGTGTTGTAACGGGACTATCCGGATCGGGTAAATCGTCCCTGGCGTTTGATACTTTATTTGCCGAGGGACAGCGCCGCTTTGTGGAATCACTCTCCGCCTACGCCCGCCGCTTCCTGGGACAGATGGAAAAACCTGACGTGGATCAAATTAACGGACTGTCTCCAACCATTGCCATCGACCAGAAAAACCGATCACAGAATCCCCGGTCAACCGTGGGAACGGTGACGGAAATTTACGATTACCTGCGTTTGCTATTTGCTCGAGTCGGAACCGTTTACTGTCCCGAGTGCGGTACTTTAATTGAGGCAACAAGCGTCGATCGCATGGTGGATGAGATTCTTGAGCGGGACGATGAACAGCGAATCCTTCTTCTCGCACCAATCGTCAGGGGACGAAAAGGCGAATACACTGAGGACATGAAGGAACTCAACAGGGAGGGTTTTCCCCGAATTCGGGTTGACGGCGAGACCATTCGACTCGACAGGGAGGATCCACCGACCCTTGAAAGAGACGTTAAGCATACCATTGAGGTCGTGGTTGACCGGATCAAAGTCGCACAGGACGAGGATACCCGGAGTCGGATTGCCGACTCCGTGGAGACGGCGATTGACCTGACGGGTGGACTGGTCACGGTCGAGGACTACGACAGTGGCGATTCGGTGACCATGAGTGAAAATTTTGCCTGTCCGAGCTGTGGCTATTCCTACTCGGAAGTGGAACCTCGCGTCTTCTCGTTCAACAGTCCTTACGGTGCCTGTGAGTCCTGTGATGGACTTGGTCACGACCTCAGGGTTGACCCCGATCTAATCTTCGACGAGGACCTTTCGCTGGCGGAGGGGGCTCTTAGGCCTTTCAGCAGTTCGTCCTCGGACTGGTTCGAGGAACGAATTCGCAACGTCGCTCGGGAGTACGACATCGACGTGGAAACACCAATAAAAGACCTCACGGACCGTCAGCGTCACATACTTCTATACGGTACGGACGAAGAAATTGATTTTCACTTCTCGTCCCAGGGAGAATCATACAGTTTCGAGGGAGAGTTCGAGGGCG
>JBDGPI010000032.1:0-2395 GCA_042219765.1 Salsurabacterium abyssinicum (SeqCode) | reverse complement strand
GTCTGGAAACGACATAAACGGTCCTCAAGCCGTCACACACGGAGGGCCATGGAGAAGTACATGTCCCAGGTGGATTGTCCGGACTGTGACGGGAACCGGCTTCAGGCCCCGAGTCTGTCCGTACGCATCGAGGGTAACAATATTGCCGATTGTACCGACATGCATCTGGATGAGCTCAGAGAGTTCATGCGGAGTCTCGAGTTTGAGGGTATGGATCAACGCATTGCGAAACCGATACTTGACGAGATTGTGGACCGGCTTAGTTTCCTCGAGAACGTGGGGTTATCCTATCTGACACTCGGTCGAAGTGCGGGTTCCTTGTCCGGTGGTGAATCACAGCGTATTCGTCTTGCCACTCAGATTGGTTCCCGGTTAGTCGGCGTCACCTACGTGCTGGATGAGCCCACAATCGGTCTCCACGCCCGTGATAACGAACGTCTGCTGGATACCCTTGAAGAGCTTCGGGACCTTGGGAATTCCGTGGTTGTGGTGGAACACGACGAACAGACAATCCTGCGCTCCGATTACGTCGTGGACCTCGGGCCGGAGGCCGGGGAGTACGGTGGGGAAGTGATGTACCAGGGGGACGTTGAGGGCCTAAAAGCCGCCGAGGACAGTTCAACGGGCAAGTACCTCCGTGGTGAAAAAAAGATCAGTCTCCCCGAGGAGCGCCGCGAGCCCGAGAACTTTCTTACCCTTGAAGGCGCCAGTGGTCATAACCTCAAAGATATTACGGTTGACTTTCCACTGGGAGTCTTCACCTGCGTAACGGGCGTATCGGGTTCAGGCAAAAGCACTCTGATTTACGAAACGCTGTACCGGGAGTTGAACCGACGGATTTACAGTGGGAGCGAGCGCCCGCTTTCCTTTGATTCACTCGAAGGGGTATCGGAGATCAACAAGGTGATTAACGTCGATCAGTCACCAATTGGTCGAACCCCCCGTTCTAATTCCGCCACTTACACGGGACTTTTCACACCAATCAGGGAATTATTTGCCAGCCTTGAGGAGTCAAAGATAAGGGGATACGACAAAGGACGGTTCAGCTTCAACAAGAAAGGAGGACGGTGTGAAAACTGTGGGGGGGCCGGACGGGAGGAAATCGAAATGCACTTTCTTCCGGACGTTTACGTAACCTGTGATGAATGTGACGGACAGCGTTACAACGACGAGACGCTTGAAATTCGCTACAAGGGCAAAACGATAGCCGACGTCCTGGATATGAGAGTGGGAGAGGCCCTTGAGTTTTTCAGGGACCACAAGCGTATCGAGCGACGGCTCCAGACGCTGAAGGACGTCGGACTCGACTACATAAAACTCGGTCAACCCGCCACAACCCTGTCGGGCGGTGAAGCACAACGAGTGAAACTGTCCTCCGAACTCTCCAAAGTTCAGACCGGAAGTACATTGTATTTGCTGGATGAACCCACAACCGGTTTACACAAGGACGACATCCAGAAACTTCTCTCAGTACTACACGAACTGGTGGACCGCGGCAATACTGTCATTGTGATTGAGCACAACATGGATATTATCAAGAATGCCGATTGGGTAATTGATCTTGGTCCCGAGGGAGGAGAAGACGGCGGGGAAGTAGTCTTCTCGGGTTCGATTGACGACCTGGTCGACTGTAGCGAGTCCTACACGGCCGACCTCCTTCAGGATCTGCTTGCGGAAAAACACGCTGCCTGAGAGGCACAGTACTAATCGATTCGCTCGTACTCCTTCGTTTCCCCCTCAAGACTTCCCGGGGCCCATTTTTCCGAGTTGAACATGAAGTAGAGGATCAAACAATACATGCCATTAACGGCTATTAGGACGTAATACGGTATTTTGTAGGCAAAGACGACGTAGTGCGGTGAAACGTAGTAGAGACCGACCTGGCTAAAGACGAAACCAAGCAGTAAGATCTGTCGCAGGGTTACCAGCAACACGAAACCCAGGAAAGCGGAGACCAGAAAAATCACTTCAGGGTACGTTGCAAAGTGAACGTTACCACTGAAGCTTTTGCTTTTTTCCGCCATTAGTGGAACGTTAACGGACATGAACAGCGAGTAGAAACCTGCTATAATTAGAGCCAGCAAAGCAATACGAAACACAAAGTCAAACATAACTTGACGCAAGGGTCCTCCCTTCGTAATATATCTGAACTCTTTTCTCGGTGACCCCGTCGTCTAGCCTGGCCCAGGACATCAGGTTTTCATCCTGAAGCCACGGGTTCGAATCCCGTCGGGGTCACCATTTTTTTATATCGTCATTCCTACCGTTAAGCCTTTGCCTCAATTTTTGAACGTCCCAACTCTCCTTTTGCCTAAATCCCCACTGCCTGCGGGTGAAGACTCAGGAACAATTCCGGTTGGTCTATCCTCGATGAGTTTGATAGGACTGACAATTT
>JBDGPI010000031.1:11009-14150 GCA_042219765.1 Salsurabacterium abyssinicum (SeqCode) | reverse complement strand
AAGTGATGTAAAATCAAACGGTGACTTTCTTGTAACTCACCCTTACTATAGTATGTCCTCCGGGCAAAGTCAAATCTTATTCCCTGGTTATTGGTTCGTCCTTTTGTGTTTTAGATTACGTTTTTGACTAAGAAAGATCCCCTCTTACTCAGGGTGTTTTGATCGTATCAACTGGTGTTAATACTACAAAACGGTGATCTCGATGGACGGTAGTCAGTTTCGGAATTTTGGACCCGAACGGCAGCGGGAAATATTTCTTCAGTCCCTGGGGGACAACAATGTCTCAATTCCGACTGACTACGAAAAATTACGGTCCCTGGCCAGGGAATCTATGGAGGATGGACCGTTCGGCTACGTGGACGGTAACGCAGGACTTAATGAAACCACCCGGAACAACTCAAGAGCGTTTGAAAAGTGGCAAATTCAACCCAGGGTTCTTCGTGGTATTGAGGATAGAACACTTTCAACGGACGTTCTCGGGAATTCTTTGCCGGCCCCATTGTTCCTTGCCCCGGTCGGCGTCCAGTCGATTATCCACCCGGATGGGGCCCTTGCCTCCGCCAGGGCAGCCTCCGACGTTGGTGTCCCCTTCGTTCACAGTACAGTATCATCGTTCACGATTGAGGATGTTGGAGATATTGATGCTGAACCCGCCCCCTGGTTCCAACTCTACTGGAGCAGTTTGAACGAATTAAATAAAAATCTAACTAACCGTGCTGAAGAAAAGGGTTACCAGGGAATCATTATCACATTGGATACACCGATCATGGGTTGGCGGCCACGGGATCTCGACCAGGGATACCTTCCGTTCCTCGAGGGGGATGGCCTGTCGAACTACACAAGTGACCCTGCCTTTCTGGATCAACTTGATACATCCCCGGACGAATCACTGGAGGAGGCCATCTTGCTCTTCTTTGAAATCTTCTCCGACCCATCCGTGAACTGGTCCGACCTGCGAGATTTGATTTCGACAACGGATTTACCGGTTCTGGTTAAGGGGATTATGCACCCTGAGGACGGATTAAAAGCCGTCGAAAATGGTGCACGGGGAGTTGTTGTTTCCAATCACGGCGGGCGGCAGATTGACGGAGAAATGCCCGCCCTCGACGCCCTGGAACCGACCGTTGAAGCCCTTCCCGATGATAGAATCGTCCTTTTTGACAGTGGTATAAGAAGTGGTTCCGATGTCTTTAAAGCCCTGGCTCTCGGAGCGGACTCAGTATTGCTTGGTCGTCCCTACCTCTACGGTCTCGGAGCGGCTGGCGAAGACGGCGTTCGGGCAGTCATTAAGAACATACTTGCTGAGTTCGATATCACACTTGGGTTAAGCGGATACGCAAACGTTGATTCAATTCAAAGAGACGCGCTCAAGGAAACATCACTGAAGACTGAAGGATGATTTTTACGTGAACGACGCCTCCAGAAGTGCTCTGGTCCAGGAACTCCACCAGCAGGCTCCACTAACTGATGTCCACGTACATCCTTCCCTAAAATCCTGGTTGTTTAACCGGAGTATCTGGAACCGTGGGCTTTCAACGAATTTCTTGAACCCCTGGAGTGACCGTTCAAGCCTTTCACGGGTACACAATGGTGGTTTCAGGGTACTGCTCGTTACTCACCACATACCCGAGGCGGGCCTCTTCGAGGATAGCTGGTTACTGAAGTTTTTAATCCGGGTTGTGGGAATGAATTCGAAACTCCGAAATGGGTCCTCCTATCAACGACTTACTGAGATGATGGATTATTTAGATAAACAGGTTGCCGGGCGCCGGGACGGTGTTGAACTTGTGGAGACCCCCGGTCGACTGTCCGAATTGCTGGAGACTGATAAACTCATCTTGCTCCACGCAGTTGAGGGAGGACACGTTCTTGAAGGAAACCTCGAAAATCTGAATAAACTCGCGGATCGTGGCGTGGTTTCACTAACCTTAACGCACTTTTTTCCCAACGATATAGGGCGTAATGTTGATTCGATCCCTGATTCGTTCTTTTTTAAAAAATTCAGCAATTACGAGTCAGAGTTTAACAATGTCGAACCACTGACGGAATTCGGCAAAGACGTCCTTACCCGTATGCAGTCCCTCGGCATGCTACCCGATATCACTCACACCGCTCCGGAAGGACGAAAGGCCATCTACAATCACGTCCCCTCGGGGTTCCCACTGGTGGCAACACACGTCGGCCTGCACGAACTTTGTCCCGACCCGATGAACTTAACCGACGACGAACTCGTGGAACTGGCAAACCGAAATGGAGCCGTGGGTTTAATATTCTTCAAGTATTTTCTCGACCGACGTGAAAGCAGTGATATTTTTGAGGCACTCTGGAAATCAATCAAGCACATACACGATGTGACGGGGTCCTGGGATCACATCATGGTCGGAACCGATTTTGACGGTTTCACAAGCCCCTCCCCCGAACTTCAACACGCCGGTGATTTCCCGGCTTTTACGAAGATGTTGTTAGATCGGGGGTTGTCCCATGAAGCAATTCGTAAAATACTGGGAGGTAACGCCATCCGGATCATAAAACAGGTCTGGGAAAAGCGGCCCGGAAGTCCTGATGACAGTCAACGGACTCCGGAGGTCGAATGACTCCGTAAAAACCTGCAATATACAATCGTCCGGTCCAATCGTTTCGGGCAGTATGTATGTTTTTCTTACCACGGTTTCGGTAAATCTATAAACCAGTAACCTGTTCTCTCATTCTGTTGAGAGCCCTGCCCCCCTATTCCTTCCGTTAAAAATACCCCTTTAAAAAAGTAATTTAAGTTGGCTATGGGGGCTGTAATCATATCTTGTTTTACAACTTTTATTCGGATACTTAGATAAATTTAATTAAAACATAAGGGTAGGTTGTCTAATTTTTTTAATTACGGAAAAAATCTGGAGAGGGGGTTCTTAAGCGGTGGCTTTCGTCGTGTGATATGTTTCGATTAGTTCCGGAACGGTCTGACGCAATCTCGGGGTATCCGAATAATTCAGGATCCGGTCTATATCTATGCTCTCGTCGTAAATTGTCCCATTGACAACTCGTTTCTGATATTGAATCCGATGGAGTTCGATGTCGTAAAAGTCGGTAATCGCCCCCTCACCTCTTGTGCCAACAACTCTTACGAGGGGAAACTTCAAGTGGTCTGTG
>JBDGPI010000031.1:0-10999 GCA_042219765.1 Salsurabacterium abyssinicum (SeqCode) | reverse complement strand
CATGACTACGGCTATATCCCCGTTACTGAGTCGTGTTAAACAACCCACAGGGTACAGTCCCATGCATTGAACGATATTTTTGAGGATATCCCGGGTTGGGTTGAACTCGTAAAACTGCTGTTTGAGTTTCGTGTAAGCTTTAATGGGATGTGGTCGTTTTCGTTCCGGAGACGTCGCAAGTAGTGGTTCGTATTCGTCAAGGACCGATATGATCCTGGCCATCGGATTAATGTCCGATTGAATATCCGGATAACCCGAGCCATCCGGTCTGAGGTGATGCTGCAGGGCAATATCCTGAAAGGTCTGACTGAATCCAGCTTGTTTCAGGATTTTTTGGCCCCGAACAGGGTGCTTTTTGAGTTGTTGGATCTCTTCTTCGGTTGGATTTTCTTTGCGAACTAGATGCTGACTGAAATCCGTCTTGCCAATGTCGTGAACCAGTCCCCCGAAGGCGAGTTCGAGGAGTTGGTCCTGATCGTACCCCTGGTTATGGCCGTATAAAAGACATAATAGGCTTAGATTAAGGCTGTGGTGGTAGGTAAATTCATCGAATTCCTGAATTTGTGTGAGACAACTGATCGTTGAGGGTTCGGCCTCAACGTAGGCTATAAACCGTTGCAGGAGAGGTTGCATGTCCCGGAGTTCAGTGGCTTTACTGTGGTTGTCGTAGACGAGTTCCATCAGTTCTTCCAGCCGTTCGAGGGACTCCTGGTAAGTGGACTGAGCTTGTTGGTAGAGGCTGGATTTGGCGGGGAAATCATCGTTGTACTGCTTCGAGGACTCCGAGGCAGTCGCATCGGAGTCCTCGCTGGTCTCGAGAGCTCCGCCAACACGGACCGTACAGGTAACAACGCCTATTTCTTTGAGTCGATTCAGGTCAGTCTGATCGTGAATGGGATATTCGCTGGCCAGTAACTGCCGCTTTTCGTTGTAACCTTCCTCCACGTAATCCCCTATATCGAGGTCCTCGAGCCGTTTTTGTTCCGCCATGATTATACAGCCTCCGTGCTGTATCGATTCCGGAACGACTAACGACCTAACCGAGCTAATGGTCTCAATAGGCCGTCGTTACCGAATATAAACTTTAAAAGAACGTACCTCTACAAGATGCAACACGACTTAGTATAACAAGATAAAGGCTAAAACGGGATAATTCCAAAAAAACAGTGGGATAACGGACTTATAACCTATCCACTTTCGGCAAATAGCTCCGTGGATTCAGAGCGGGTTTACGGTGTTGGAAGGTCACTTGAACAATTTTTGGAGAATACTGCGTTGATTGAGGCTCGCAAAACAGAGGAACTATCAGGTATGGACTTACCCAAAAAATCCAAGGTGAAAGATCAGAAGTGTACCACGGTTCAGTACCAATGGTGCCGGCAGAATAACGACCAACCAGGTCCATATCCAATTTATCCAGAAGCCACGCCCCAGAAAATTTCTTTGCAAAAGGATTCCGACCGCCTGGATTAGAAAATACAGCATCATCGTTCCAAAGAGGTTCTGTCTGAAGACCCAGTAGAGCGGAAGGTTAACCAGATACTCGTGAAAGATACCCGACATTGCGAAGGCGGTGGCCATTCCAGTTTGGGGACGCCTGATAAAAGCCCGGAAACACGTTTCTTGGAGGAAATCCGCGAACCAGCTGTTCCATCGGTTCCAGAATCCGGAAAGTTTCTTTGAGTTCAAGAAACCGTTGTGAATATGCGGTAAGTTGAATCCAAACAAGCCGTAGATCATCCTGCAGCTTTGGCCAAGCGCATCAACCAGGACGACAAACGGTACGATGGCCAGGTAGGCCTGCAAGAACCAGTGCCAGTGGGATACGTAAGAAATGTCGGAGGGCAAATAGTAGAATGCCGCCAGGCCACTTAACTCAAGGATAAGCACAGCGACGTTTCTGTACTGAAATACGGGGGACTCGGACTGCTTTAGCCATGTCCGATACGACGGCACCGGCGACAGTAGAAGAAAAGCCCCCCATCCCTTCGGCCATTCGTTCACCGATAAACTCATAATTTTCATGAATCCCAGGAGGATTTGAAACAGTACGACGTAGATGAGTGTTATAAGGGTGAATTCAGTGACCATAAAAACAATTCGGTGTCCTATTTGATTTCAGGCTACTTCTTCCCTGTCGAAGCGACGGTGTGTGAAACATTTGATCAGGTCGATAAAAAACCTACGGACTGGTGTGTAACTATCCTAATTTCAAGAGGCGGACCCACTGGCAGTCACTGCACTGAACCCCGGGTCAAGTGTTCTTCATAAATTCCTTGATTGCTGAGGCAATGGCGTCCGGACGATCCTCCTGTAGAAAATGTGAAGCATCCTCGAAGACTCTCTCGTCGTAAACATTCTCCAGTCTGTCCCGGAATTTGCCTATTACCCTGGTAGGGAAAACCGGATCACGATCCCCCCACAAAAACAGCACGGGCTGATTCAAGTCCCGCAGACCCTCGTCTGTCGCTTTCATTCGGTCGTAAGCCCGGTCATTCCGGGACATGGGGATTTCCCGGGGAAAGGCCAGGACGGGATCGAGGTCCGACCAGGAATCGAAGGGGGCCCGATACGCCGCCATGGGTTTCCAGAATAGATTCGACGTATGAACGACTCCCAGTGGTAACATCAGATTGACGAAGACGTTCAGCCCTTGAACAAGAACGTCACCCACCAGGGGGGTTCGGAAGGTTTTCAGTGGTTGCGGAACGGTATTGTGCTCCTTTGGGGCGAACGCCCAGGTGTTCTGTATAACCAGCCGGGAGAGTCGTTCGGGGTGATCGACGGCCCAGGATAGGCCAATCGGACCGGCCCAATCGTGAACGGCCAGAGTTACATCCTCCAGCTTGAGTTCGTCGAGGAGTACTTCCAGGGCTCGTAAATTGTTGGCAAGACTGTACTGATCACGTTTTTCCAGCTTATCGGAGCGTCCCATGCCGGGGAAATCGGGCGCAATGACATGCCATTCATCCTCCAGCGACGGAATGATATTTCGGTAAAGAAACGACCAGGTTGGATTACCGTGTAAGAGCACGATCGTTTCGGCATCCCTCGGGCCAGTCTCAACGTAACTCAGATCAATGGTCTGATCCGCTATTGTCATGGACGTAAAATTGGGATCGTAATCGAAAAGATCCGACCGATAGTCACGTGCGGGACTCTTTCGGGACACTTCAGGACCTCCAGGCAACACTACTCTAAGAGTAAGTCATCCAGTTCTGATTCAAGTTGTTCTATTATTCTTACCGAGAGCAGTCGTTTGAAATAGTAATTACGAAAATTGAACAGAATAATTTCAGGAGAAAAGGGATTTATGAACCCTCAATTTTCTTTCTTCATAATTTCTGACTGTCCAGTGTGGTGCTGTCGGATTGTCAATGGATTTAAAACTAAAAGTAAACCAGACCAACCGTGTTTGAAGGGGTGAAATTCAAATATCCGCTTATGATGGCATGGCAGGATTTGAATTTGACCCCTGTAGATCATAATATCGATTAGATCGTAATAGACAATCAGGGAGGCTCGATCATGCCAGCTGGTATTGGCGGTAGTGAGTGAGGACCCGATCGATCCGTCGCTGCACGGATCCAGGAACGGCTCGCCTCGAACGGTTTTGAAATCGGAAGCCCAGCTTCCAATACGCCCGAAAGTAACTCCGGGAGCGGAATTCCTGCAGCTATCATTCAGGAGACTGGTAAAGGTGGGAACATTAACCTGACGGCCTGATGAGTATCTCTATAACCGATCACCTGTTTATATTATTAAACGTCCTTTTTTTAATGGAAAACAATTACTGCTCAGGAGACGATACTTCGATCCGGTTGCGCCCGTTTTCCTTGGCACTGTACAAGGCGGTATCCGCCTTCTCCAGCACAGTATCAGGGGAATCTTGATTCTCAAATTCCGATATTCCGAGACTCAATGTGACCTGAAGCTCACCGTGCTCCTCCACTTCAACGGTCATCCTTTCAATGGCCTCTCTGATCCTTGCGGCAATTCTAGAGGCTTCTTTTAGAGAGGATTCCGGCAGAAATGCCACGAACTCTTCACCACCGTATCTGGCCACTATATCCGAGTTGCGTAATTCATTTTTGATAGTATTGGCAACTTCCTCTAGGACCTTATCACCCACTTCATGACCGTGGGTATCGTTGAATTCCTTGAAGTGATCGATATCCATCATCAGAAGAGAGGCTTTATCGATGGGTCGTTGCTCTTCGATCCGGTCCATGAAGGTTTTCCGGTTTAATAAGCCTGTTAGAGAGTCGTATTCGGCCCGTGTTTTTACTTCTTCGAAAAGACGAGTATTTTCGAAGGCAAATGACGCCTGCGTACTAAATGTCTCGGCAATATCGACTTCGTGATCGTCGAATTTGTCCAGTCGACGAAGCCAGACGATTGCCGTTGACCCCCGTGATTCACCCAATTGCAACCCCATATGAGGTTGGTCGGACAAAGTGGTCGCTTCCGGTTGTGTAAGAACGACGGATGAGTCCTCACCAGTTCCTGCCCATTGTGACGTTTTAGAACTGAATTCAGCGTACTCCTCGGGTGTGTCCACGCCCCATTCTATCGGTACATCAGCATCACCATCGTCATGGAGTATAACGGCGATGGCAGCCTCAAAAGGGATTTCTTCCTCGAGTACTTTGAAGAGTTTCCGGAGTGCCTTGCTGAGGTTTAACGTCGAACTTAGAGCTTCGGTGAGCCGACGAACAGTTCGAGCGAACTGTTCCTTCTGCTTGGCTTCGGCAAGTTCAACTTCAAGCTTTGCGGCCCTGGCCGTCTCAAGTGTAACTGCAACGTGAGTGGCGATTGATTCAAGCACCTCGGCGTCCTGCTCGTCAAAAACATTCTGAGCGAGTTGATTGTCCAGGTACAGAACACCGATGAATTGATCGGCGGTCTGCAGTGGAGCTGCGATGACGCTACGAAGATCGTGAGCAATAACGCTTTCGGCTCCGAGTTCCTCACCCTCTTCAGTTGAACTTAGTATCACGGTCTCGCCTTTTTCTTGAACGTTTCCCAGAATTGTCCGACTTATGTCCTCGGGCTCGTCGATAGGCTCGGGGACGTCTTCAACGGAAATTTTTCGACCATCCGCGAAGTTTAATCGATCAGTTCCCTCATCGGTAAAATAAACTAGGGCTCGTTCAGCGCCAAGGAGTTCCAGGCTTTTTTCAAGGGCAATTCCTGCCTGTTGGTCGGGATCGAATACGTTACGGCAGGCAAGGGTTAGCTCTTTTAAGGCGTCAAGCTGTCGGGTAGCAACTAGGGCTTCTTCCGGTGGGGAATGACTCTGTTGTTTTTTTGGCTGAGGCGAATTTGAAGCTGGTGTTGATTGGGAGACCTCATGGGCGGTATCGATCGATCGGCCCAGTTCAAGGTGTCGTGAGGTGAATTCGCTGACCAATCGGTCCGGCCAGTGGGACCAGCCCATGTGCCGTGCCAGCGCCATTGCTTCAAGTGCGCTGCGACGGGCTGCTTCAGGCCGATTCTGATCCAGGTGTAAATGTGCCTGCTGGCGGCGTATTTCAAAAATGGCCCAGGGATTATCTTTTTCCGTACTTAATTTCATAGCTTGATCAAATATTTCATTGGCTTTCCGAACGTTACCCTGGAGTCGATGGTAACCCCCTTTGGCCGTTAAATAATGACATTCAACGAGTTCGTTGTATGGAATCCCCTGGAAACACCTTTTGAGCTGATCAAGTGCATCATCAATTTCGACGATAAGCTTGTTTCGGTCGTTTTCGTCGGCCTTCATTGCCATGTCTATACGTGCATAAGCTAGAGAAACGAAGTGCATCATTTCCCAGGCATCGGCCTCGTCAGGGGACAGAGTGAACTCTTCCAGTACCTGTTCGAAACGTTTACCGAAATCCTGTTGTTGACGGAGAAAACAGAGCTGGTGGGCGGTTGATTGCCAGTAGATTGTGTCGGCCGTCTGTTCTGACACTGAATCTTTAATATTTTCAGCCAATTCGTAGTATTCACTGGCCCTGTGAAAATCTCCCTGCATAGAATATGCCTGAAGGGCTTTACCTACGTGTTTACCAAAAATAGGAGCACCAATATGATCCTTTGTCTGACGGTAGACCTTGAGGAGATCGACGGCCGAATCCGCCGCTTCGGCAGTGTAACCGCGAAATAGTTCAGCAAGACCCCGAAATACATGAATGTAGTGGACGAAAACCGGATTGAGCCAGTCAATTTGATCCCTTTTCTTCTGGAAAACATCCAGTAGTGAGTGGGCGTCACCAACCATGGTTTTGTTACAGGTTGAGTGAAATAATTCCGTTTCAGTAATGATGTTTTTATTTTCGGAGCGGTGAGCGTGTTCCTGGGCCAGAGCAAGGGTCCGTTCACCGAAACCCACACGGTTCAAAACGTGTAATAAAACGGAATAATACCCTAATCCCCTGGCAAGTTTTGAATGTGTATTTGACTCAACACCCCAGCGGTAAGAAAGAATGGCCCATTCAACAAATCGAAGTGGTTTTTTGTTCAGGAAACTCGTAACACATCCATGGGCCGATAGATCCACCAGTAAAGACCGCGTCTTTTCGTATTCAGTTGCTGGTTCGTCTTTGTTGTCCGGAACCTGGACCAACCGCCGTGTTGCTGCCACAATCCAGGACCAGAATAAAACGACTGGCACCAACCATGTCGGATATCGATCAGTTGGCAGAGTGTGTCCGAGTTCCTCACAGGTTTCCGAAAGCATACGACTGGCGTATTTGGTACGATAATCATAAAGGGAGGTATACAACGATTCGACTCGAATCCGCGCTCGTTCGTGAGGATCGTCAGTCCGGTCCAGTGCTTTGTTAAAACTCTCCCGGGATATATTGGGTTTAAGAATCTGTAATGCAGAACGCCCTTTTAATTCGTAAAGATCCTTGATTACGTCTTTGTCCTCGGAGGTTTGAAAATCCTCGGCTCCGGAAACGAACTCGTAACAACTATCCCAGGCCTCGGAGTCCGCTGCCTGCTTGGCTGCTGCCAGAGTAGCCTTGAATCCCTCAGCGTTGTTGGCTCTGTTCCCGGCTTCCAGGTAGTGTCTGGCTCGTTGATAGATCTGTTTTTTGTCGAATTCGTTGAACGAGGTATCAAAGTCTTCCGCAATTGCTGCATGCAGGTCGGCCTTCTCCTCGGATTCAACCTCAAGGTTCAACAAAAGTGCTTCCCGGAAACGATCGTGAACAAAACGGAATCGATCATCCCTTTGATCCCGTTCTAGAAGCCGCTGGGTCAGGCCCTCTGTCAGAGCCTTTTGTATCTCCGTTTGGTCAATATTCCATTCTTGCTGAAGTAGAACCCTGCCGAGTTGGTCGCCACTGAATGTATCACCAATTAGTGCACCGACCGCAAGTACCCGCCGGAAGGTGTTGGATAATTGCCCCAGCCAGTGTTTCATAAGGTCCATGGTTCCACCGGAAAATGCGACTTCCTCTATTAATTCATCGTCAATTCTCCACTTGCCCCAATCCGGTAAGAAAGCCCCGGCCTGTCGCAGTGTTCGTAGGTACTGCCAGACAAATAGCGGGTTCCCTTTGCTACTCCTGGTAAGATCTGTCAAAAATCCGAATCAAAGTAAGAACCACCCAATTCTTTTCGGAATAATTCTTTAACTTCGTCTTCACCGAACGGCTGGACTTCGAAACTCCGTTCCAGATGAGTGTCAAATTCGTCACGAAACTTATCCAGGATCTCAATGGAATCCGGATCATTCCGACAGGTACAGATTATGTATAGTGGACAGTCGGTGTAGTCTTCGGTAAGTAGTTTTAAAACCCGTCGTGTATCTTGATCCATCCACTGTATATCGTCTAACCAGAGGACTAATCCAGAGTGTTTTTGAGCCAGCTCGGATAAGAACTCCGCAATTTTACGCAGTAATCGATTACGAGCTTGACCTTCCACCTCAAAGCTGGAGGCATCGTCAAAAATACGGTAAAACTCCGAATAAAAAGCACACAGTGCACTTTTATGAGAGCGTCCTGCATCAACTAAAAATTTATAATCGTCCAGACTGTCATCGGACTGCGCTTCAATATCGTTAATATGAGATTTCAGGGCCGATTTGAGTGAAAGGGCCGGTGTGGGGTCATTTTCATCACATTTGCCCGAGAGGACAAGTGCATCCTCCCTTGTTTCAAAAGTCGGTAAGACATCCTTCACAAGGCGACTTTTACCACTACCGGAAGGGCCATAGACACAAACCATTGAGAGGTTCTCCGAGAAAGCTTTCTCCCCCTCCGTCTGGAGCCAGTTGCGCTCTCTATCACGACCAATTAGGGGATGAGGATCGGACCAGCGGGTTGCTCGCCGTGCTCTGTGTATCAGGCGTTGTAATTCATCAACCGGATTATCGGTTTGTCTCATCCATCCGTCCGACGAATCACTGATATCAATACCTAGTTCTTCGAGAAGATGGTAAAGAACTTCGGTGTCGGGTATGCGGGACGAGGGTTCTTTAGCGAGGAGTCGGTCGACGAGAACACTAACAAGTGGAGGAACGTCGTTATTGAACTCCTTGACCGAAGGAGGCTCTACCGCAGCATGTTGATGTAACAATTCCCCTGAATCCTCCGCCTGAAAGGGTAGCCTCCCACTCAGGGCTTCAAACAACAGGATCCCCACGGCGTACAGGTCGGTCCGCTCACTGATGGGCTGCTGGATCATGCGGGTCTGTTCGGGCGCACTGTACTTGAACGTCCCCAGCGCTTTTATACTGTCCTCCGCTCCCTCCGGGGATTCAACCTCACCTGCAAGACCAAAGTCAATCAGGTGAAGCCGTCAATCCGAAAACAGGAGATTGGAGGGCTTTAAATCCCGGTGAACCAACCCTTTGTCATGCAGCGAGCGTAAAACGTCCACAAGCTGTTGGATAAGGTCGAGGGCAAAAGTAACCTCCATCGGCGTTCGTTCGTCAAATAACGTCTCGAGGGACTGACCATCGATGTACTCCATAATGAGGTAGGGAAAATCACCCTCTAATCCAACTTCGAAACATTCTGGTACGGAAGGATGGTCGACACTGGCGTAAAATGCCGCCTCCTGCTTGAATTGGTCGAATTCTTGTGAGGGATCTTGTTCGGATGTCGGACGAGGGACTTTTATTGCGAGGTGTTGATCGTTCTTTCGGGCTCGAAACACCTGGGCGGAAGGAGAACTTCCTATCGGTTGTTGTAGTTCAATATCGGCAATCCGGTCCGGGTAATCCGCCACAACCGACCGGGACGGTGTTTCAACCAAGATACTCTCCTCCTGTTGTCTAACCCGGGAGACGCGCTGCGTTGAGAAGTAAAATAACACTCCGTATTAAGATCGATCTACAATAAACGACCAAAATACGCGATATCAATCAATTCAACTGGATTCATTGGCTACTAAGTAAATCGGTTAATTCCAGTATTATTTTCCTTCCGCTGAATATAAGCCAAAAAAGAGTAAAAACCAAACAATATTTTTTCGGATGCGAAAACGCTTGAATTTTATTTTTAATTATCCCGTACCGTTGACGCCTGAGTGATGGTAATCCAGCCGATTTCCTCGCCGGTGGGACTGGTGCTTTTCTCAAAGTTTTTACAGACACCTTGCAGAATTGCCTCATCCCCTTCACTGAGCTGTTTGCTATCCTGACGATTTTTCAAGTGGAATTTTAAATGAACTCCACTGTATTTATCGCCCGTTCCCTTCATTCTCGGAACGACGGCACTGATGACGTTATCGATTCTGGAAATTTCACCTTTTACGGTCAGCTGTTCGTCGAGGAATTTTGTGCTGGCTTCATCGGGTCTCTGTTCGAATTGCTTTGAGAGTTCTTGCGAGGAAAGCACGTTGTGGGAGGCTTGCTCGTCCATATGTCAGCAGTCCCATGTAGTTGATGTCAATCAACACGAGAAAATAGTTTGGAGCCTAATGGAGTTCGTAGAATCATACAGTGGTTTCAAATACTCAACAAGAAAAGGGCTAATCCTATGGTATTGAAAAAATAGTATTCACCGGAGAAAAAGCTTAAGATCAGGGGCGATTTAAGAATTGTCAGCGATAACTTCACGGAAAGTATTTATGGTCTCGAGTGTTGCTTCCCGGGCTCGATCCACGATGCCACAGAGGTTGATAAATCCATGACAGAGTCGACCGTAACGACGTTGTTTGACTCTAACGCCGTTGTCCTTCAAGCGTTGGGCATACGCTTCGGATTCATCCCTAAGGGGGTCGAACCCGGCGCTTACAAGCAGGGTTTCCGGCATTTTGTCGAGTTGATTAAAGTGTATCGGGGATAGCCTGTGGTCCGTGTCGGGAGTTACACAGGGACCCGAAAGGTATTGTTCCGTAAACCATTCCACTGACTCCCAGTTCAGGAACAGGTTTTCACTCGCTAATTCACGTGAGGGATAATTCCGTACGTTGTCCGTTTTCGGATACAGAAGAAATTGAAAATCGGGCGGTCGTTCATCCCCGAATAGCCGGGTTTGACAGAGTACCGTTGCCAGGGTCCCCCCCGCTGAATCGCCGGCAACGCCGAGATGTGTGTAGTTGATGCCAAGTTGTTCGCCATTCTCGAGCACCCACTGAAAAGCCCTCTCAGCGTCCCGTACGGGTGCTGGAAAAGGATATTCTGGGGCAAGTCGGTAATCAACGCTGATGACGTGACAGCGCCCTTCCCTTGCAAGACGATGACAGAAACTATCGTGGGTTTCGAGATTACCAATAACAAATCCCCCACCGTGGAAGAAAACACAACCCGGCAGGTCCTTTTTCGGTTCCGGACTGTAAATACGAACCCGAAGGTATCCGTCAATAACCCGTTCAAAGACGTGGGAAACCGGCGGAGTGTCCTCCTCAATAAACCAGAGGGCGTACCGACCCAGCAAACGGGATGAAACTAATTGCTGCCCGAGGACCCATCGTAGGGGAATAAGTCTCCGAAAGAGAGAAAGGCCATGTAATTGAGGATCAAGCGAAGTCCCATCGGATGTCCGGGGAG
>JBDGPI010000030.1:28855-41911 GCA_042219765.1 Salsurabacterium abyssinicum (SeqCode) | reverse complement strand
CGGTTGATTAATGTTACGGTGGCTACGACCTGGTCTGGGCGTCAAGCGTTGGGCCGGACTGATTGGTCTATCGGCCCTGGTGCTGGGCGTCGGTCTCGTCCTGCTGGTACGGGCTGCTTTTTTTTCGAGCACCGGTCTGGCCTGGGCCTGGATCGGAGTCGTGGCCGTTGGTTTCCTCGGCTTAATTGCCGGTATTTTTGGTATTATTTATTCGATAGCCTCCCGCACGAACCGCGGTCACCAGTCTCTATACCAGACCCTGAAGCGCCAATCCGACCTGAGCAATGGTCCCAGCATAGTTGCTATTGGAGGAGGCACCGGTCTGTCGACAATCCTGAGAGGGTTCAAGGATCTAACAAATAACCTGACGGCGATTGTGGCCGTGACCGACGACGGTGGCTCCAGTGGACGTCTCAAGCAGGCTTACGACGTACCGGCTCCCGGTGACTTACGGAACTGTCTTGTTGCCCTGGCACCGGAGGAGGAACGGCTGGCCGAACTGGTCTCGTACCGGTTCGAAAATGGGGAATCGCTTGAAGGACATTCCCTTGGAAATCTGCTTCTGACGGCCCTGACGGACTTAAACGGAGGCTTTCCCGAGGCCATTCGGGAGTGCTCGGATGTCCTTGCCGTGGAAGGGAGGGTTTTGCCTTCCATGCTGGGGGCGCCCGAGCTGAAGGCACGGCTTCGAAATGGGGATGAGGTTGTGGGGGAAACGACAATTGCCGACAGTCCCTCCAAACCTGTTGAACTGGACGTCCAGCCATCGGCGTCCAGCAATCCGGAGGCAATTGCCTCCGTGAGGGAAGCGGATCTAATAGTCGTCGGTCCCGGTAGCCTTTACACGTCAATTTTGACGAATTTTCTGGAACCCCGCCTCTGTAGAAGTATATGCGAATCCGATGCTTCGCTAATATATATTGCAAACCTTATGACGGAACCGGGCGAAACCGAGGACTATTCGGTTGCGGATCATCTCGAAAAATTTCGGGAGGTTCCACCACAGCCCGTCGAATTCGATCACGTCTTCCTGAATACGAGGCAGGCTCCCCGGGAACTGAGGGAAGAATACGAACGGGAGGGAGCCCGCCAGGTTGTGTTTGATTACGACCGTGTTAGCCAATTCGATGCCGAAATACACACCGGGGATTTTATGTCCGTCGGGGATCACATTCGCCACGATATTGAGGCCGTGAAGCGTGAGGTCGAACTGGTTCTGCGGACGGAGGAATTTTTCCATGATTAAAGAAACCGTCGAAGTCGTTAATCCCAGTGGCCTGCACGCACGGTCCGCGAAGGAACTGGTCGATCGGGCCGACAACTACGAGGCCACGGTGACCTTAAAACACGACGATGTGGAGGCCAGTGCTGATAGCATTATGGAAGTAATGATGCTTGCGGCCTCTCCCGGAACCAAAATTGAACTTCACGTAAACGGCCCGGACGAAGAAGCGGCCGCCGACGAACTGATTAATTTTTTTGCAGAAGGGTTTTACGAAAATGAGTCTAACGTATGAAGGCCGTGGTATTTCGGCTGGTATAGGGATCGGACTGGCGTCGGTTCTTCCCGACGTCCGAATCGATTACCCCGAGGAAAAAGTGGATCCCGAGGAAGCCGACGAAGAATTCGAGGATTTCAAACAAGCCCTCGACCGGGCCAAAACGACCACCGGTCGGATCAAGGACCAGGCCCAGGAAAATTTTCAGGACTCCCTGTCGAACCTGTTTTCCGTACAGGAGATGATACTGGAGGATCCACTCTTTATTGAAGGGGTTCGTCAGCGTATTCAGAGTGAATTGCTCTGTGCCGAATCCGCCGTAATTGAAACGCTTCAGGGAATCCGTGCGGAATTTGCCAGCAAAACCGAGGATACTCCCATTAACACACGAAAAATTGACATTATGGACGCCGGCTGGCGGGTCCTGCGTCACCTGGATACGTCAATGTTCTCCCCCAGGCTTCCCCAGGACGGTGTGATTGTTGCAGTCGATCTCATGCCAAGCATGGCCGTCCGTCTCGAGGATACCAGCATAGAAGGTGTGATAATTCAGAACGTCGACCGCAGTTCTCATATTGCCGTCATAACTCAGGCCCTTGAGATTCCTACGGTCGGTATTATGGACAATCAGTTCTACCGTGAAGTCGATCCGGGGACCCGGTTGATTGTTGGGGCAAACCAGAATCGTGTGATCGTCGATCCGGATAAGGACACCATAAAAGCTCACGAAGAGGCCCGGAATCAATACTTTGAATTCACCCGGGAACTCCAGGACAAAACTCAGGACCTCGGGCCGGACGATCTCTCGATTACCGTCCGTTCCAACCTCGGGTTCCTCTCGGAAGTCTCAATGGTTAAACGTCACGGCGGCTTTGGCTCGGGCCTCGTTCGCACGGAATTTTTGTTCATGGCTCACAGTGCCGAGTACCCTGATTACGAGACTCAAAGAAACGTCTACGGACAGCTCAGTGAATCCCTTCAGCCTCATCCGGTAACCCTTCGCACCTTTGACCTCGGTGGCGATAAGACCGGATTTGAGAGTGATGTGGCTTTCCTCTCGGATGACAACGGCCAGGGACGAGGAATCTCCAGGAGCCTTCAGGATGAGGATGAACTCAGGACCCAACTCCGGGCCATGCTCGACACCCACAAGGAATACGGCAACGTCCGGTTGCTTCTGCCGATGGTCGGCTCCCCCGATGAAGTTAAACAGGTCCGGAGTCTGATCAATGAACTCACCGAGGACATCGGGGTTGAGGTCCCCGAACTTGGGGTTATCGTAGAAATCCCCTCGCTGGTTTTCATGCTTGAGGACCTGGCGGGGTTGGTGGATTTTTTGAGCATTGGTACCAACGATCTCATGTATTACCTGATCGGTGCCGATCGCTTTGCCTGGCAGGACCGTGATTTCGTCGATTTGCCCGATCCCGCCCTGCTGCGTTGCATCAATAAGATTGCGCAGCAGAGTGAGGAACTTGGACTTTCCGTGAGCGTCTGCGGGGAGATAGCCGGCAACCCACTTTTTACTCCCGTCTTTATGGGAATGGACGTGGCCGAATTGAGCATGTCCCCCATTCGAATTCCCGAAGTTAAACTGGTGGCTTCGCTATGCAACGACCAGGATGCCCAGCAGTTTGCCAACCGTGCCATTCAATTAACGGGGCGGAACGAATTGGTTAACTGGGTGCACGAGGACTTAACACCGTACATTGAAAACTTATTCAATAACTCGAACCTGCTCCATCAGGATCAGGACATCCATGCGATAACCGGCGGAATGATGTAAATGGCCGACATTCAGGAACTCTGCTCCAAGTACGATACATCGGATTACCTCAACCTCCTGATGGAGTTTGCCGATCAGGTCAAGGAGGGGGTTGACCGGGGACGATCGATTGCTCCGGACGGGTCCGACTACGACAGTGTATTGGTGTGTGGAATGGGAGGCTCGGCCATAGCCGGTGACTTGCTTTCCCAGTACTTTTTTTACAAGAGTTCGGTTCCGGTGAAGACCAACCGGTTCTACCGTGTACCGGCCTGGGTGGATGACAACACGTTAGTGATTATCGTCAGTTACTCCGGTAACACGGAAGAAACGCTTAACGCATTCAAGGACGCTTACCGGTGTGACGCTGACTGTGTAGCCGTTACCAGTGGAGGCCAACTGGGCGATCGGGTTCAGGAACACGACCTACCCATCGTTCCCGTTCCGGATGATATTCCACCCCGGGCGGCCGCCGCGTACTTATTCGTCCCGCTTCTGTTTTTACTGGATAACGCCGGTCTTGCCGAAGCCCCCGCGGAGAATATCATCAACAATACATGCAACCACCTGAAGGATCTTGCCGATGAGTTACACCCGGACAACACCGATAATGCAGCCCTGGGCATTGCCCGAGAGCTGGAAGGCAAGATCCCCATTGTTTACGGCAGTGAGGAAGTTACGGCCGTCCTCGCCAAGCGGTTTAAAAATCAATTAAACGAAAATGCCAAAGTTTTTGCGGTTTACAACGTCTTCCCCGAAATGAACCACAATGAAATTATGGGGATCGATCACCTCGAGGATCACCCCGAACGCTACGCTGCGGTGTTGCTGCGCGACAACGGCGAACATTCCCGGGTTCAGAAGCGTTTCGAGATTGTGTCGGAACTCCTGGAGGGATCGGTGTCGTCTTTGTCCGAAATTAATAGCCGAGGACGGTCCCTTTTTGCCCGGTTCTTGACACTGATGCTCCACACGGATTTCGTCAGTTATTACCTGGCTCTGCTCAACCGGCAGGATCCCACCAGTATCGGCTACATCAACGAGCTGAAAGAGCGTCTCTGACCCATGACCGATCCTTTCTTTATCCGAAATTTCTGCATTATTGCCCACGTGGACCACGGCAAATCCACTCTCGCCGATCGTATGCTTGAGATGACCGGTACGATCAGTGAACGGGAGTCCAGCGAGCAGATGCTGGATCAGATGGACCTTGAGCAGGAAAAAGGAATTACGATTAAAGCCCAGGCCGTGAGTATGGACTACGAGGATCCCGAGATGGGTAACTTTGAGTTAAATCTAATTGACACTCCCGGGCACGTTGATTTCTCCTACGAGGTCAGCCGGTCGCTGGCGGCCTGTGAAGGGGCGCTTCTGCTGGTCGACGCCAGCCAGGGGGTTCAGGCCCAAACAATTCTTAATTTGTATCACGCCCGGGAACAGGACCTGGAGGTCGTTCCCGTAATAAATAAAATTGACCTCGACAGCGCTCAGGTGGACCGAACCAAACTCCAGTTAATCGAACGAGGATTTGAGGAAGAGGACATCCTCCTGACCAGTGCCAAGGAGGGAACCGGGGTCCAGGAGGTCTTCGACGCCATCGTCAATCGCATTCCGCCCCCGGAAGCCCCCCGTGACAAGCCCCTCAAAGCCCTCGTCTTTGACTCCCACTACGACACCTACGAGGGTGCCGTCGTCTACCTGCGGATGATGGACGGAATCCTCGAGGAAGGCGACGACATTCAAATGATGCGCTCCGGGCGAACCTACGACGTTAAGGAACTGGGGGTCTTCAGCCCGAAAATGGAAGCGGTGGATCGGCTCGAGGCCGGTGACGTCGGCTACTGTCTGGCCGGTATTAAATCCGTCAGCCACATCAAAATTGGCGATACGATAACCAACGATAACGATCCGATTCCCGACGACGAGATGCTGCCGGGCTACGAGGAAGTCCAGCCGATGGTCTACTGCGGGCTGTTCCCCGTAAACGGCGAGGACTTCGAGGACATGCGGGACGCCCTGCAGAAACTGGTCCTCAATGATCCGGTGCTGACCTTCGAACCGACGTCCTCGGCCGCACTCGGGTTCGGGTTCACCTGCGGGTTTCTGGGGCTTCTTCACATGGAGGTCGTGCAGGAACGCCTCGAACGGGAGTTCGAACTCGACCTGATCGTGACCGCACCGAACGTTCTCTACAGGGTGAAACTCGACTCCGGCGATGTGGTGGAAGTCAACCACGCCGGGGAAATGCCCGAACCCAACACCCGGGAGGAAATCCGGGAACCGGTGGTGACGCTGAACTGCTTTACGCCCGACGATCACGTCGGGGACGTGATGGAACTCTGCCAGAACCGCCGGGGCGACTTCGAGAACATGGAGTACATCGACGAGGAAATGGTCCACCTGACGTACACCATTCCCCTCGGTGAAATTGTGCTTAATTTCTTCGACCAGCTGAAGTCCGTGACCCACGGTTACGGTTCGATGGACTACGAGTTTCTGGAGTACCGTGCCGCCGACCTGGTCAAACTCCAGGTCCGCCTCAACAAGGAACCCGTCGAACCGCTGTCCTTCATCGTCCACCGGGACAAGGCCTACGACATGGGACGCAAACTCTGCAAACGGCTCAAGGATCAGATCGATCGCCAGCAGTTCGAGGTGCCGATCCAGGCGGCCATCGGCGGCCGGGTCATCGCCCGGGAGACCAAACCCGCCCACCGCAAGGACGTCACCGACAAGTGTTACGGTGGGGACGTTACCCGTAAGCGGAAGTTACTGGAACAGCAAAAAGAGGGTAAAAAACGGATGAAACGTATGGGGGAAGTCGACGTGCCTCAGGAGGCTTTCCTCTCAATACTTACGCTGGACGAAGCCTGATCCGGTTGCCACCCGAGGAAACTGTGCTTGTCCTGGACGACCCTTGCACGTTGCCATTCATTTCAGACTGAATATCCGTGGTCTACTGGAAATACTTGCTGGTACGGACAACGGAACCCCCCCAATTATTCCATAAGACAGAATAGTTACTACGGGTCGTCTGAAGTTTTACTTTTATTAAGACCAACAACGGTTAAACTGGTATGATTTAATCTCGGGAACCGTTTGAATGTGCTTTACGGGCTTCCGGTTGTTCCGTCGGAATTACGGTCGAGAAGTCCGTGAATGAGGTCTTTTACGTGGGTAATTGCTTTCCGAAATTTTGCCGAGGTGGACGTGCCTCTGGAATTCGGGAGTTTACTTCGAGGTCTATTTTGAGGTGTGATAATGATGCCAAAATCACTTGCTGTTATGGGAACCGGATACGTCGGTCTTGTGGCCTCGGCGTGTCTGTCCGATCTCGGCCACGATGTCACGGCAGTCGATATCGACGAGGAACGGATTCGGACGCTCAACTCGGGTACGGTTCCAATTTACGAACCGGGTCTCGAGGAGCTGATAGAGACGAATCGATCGGAGGACCGACTGCAATTCACGTCCGACTGGGAGGCAAACCTACCCGGGAAGGACCTGATCATGATCGCTGTCGGAACGCCGAAACGGGAGGACGGGTCCTGTGATTTAACGTACGTTTTAAGTGCCGCTGAAATGATTGGTCAGACAATAGAGGATGACACGGTTGTCGTCACCAAGAGCACCGTTCCCGTCGGGACCGGGGAATTGATCAGAAGCCGGATCGAGGAGGAACTGAACAAGCGATTCGAGGATCAACCCCCCCTTGTTACTGTCGGTTCCAACCCGGAGTTTCTGCGGGAGGGATCGGCCGTGCAGGATTTTCGGAATCCGGATCGAATTGTCGTTGGATCCAAGGACCTTGAGACACGCGAGATCCTGGCGTCACTCTACGACGATCTGGAAGCTCCGGTGGTGACTACCGGACTGCGGACGGCGGAAATGATTAAATACGCTTCGAATGCCATGCTTGCCACGAAAATATCCTTCATCAACGAAATCGCCAACGTCTGCGAGGAAGTGGGGGCCGACGTTCTGGACGTTGCCGAAGGGATGGGACTCGATTCCCGGATCAACCGTGATTTTCTTGGAGCCGGTATCGGGTACGGTGGAAGCTGTTTTCCAAAGGACACCGAAGCGCTCGTCCAGATTGCCGGCCAGGGCGGCTACGACTCTCAGATTCTGAGTGCCGTGATGGCCGTCAACCGCCAGCAGCGGCTCCGCTTCGCCCGCAAAATTATCCGCAAACTCTCGGATCCCACCGGTAAGACCGTTGGAATTCTTGGATTGTCCTTCAAACCCAACACCGATGACATGCGCGAAGCCCCCTCCATAGATATCATCCAGGAACTCCAATCCGCCGGCATCGATGTAATTGCCTACGATCCGGTGGCCATGGAGGAAGCCCGGGAGAGACTTTCCGGGGTTGACTACGCGGAGGACCCTTACGAGGTGGCCAAGGGGGCCGAGGCGGTGGCCCTTTTAACGGAATGGGATGAATTTCTGGACCTGGATTACGAACGGCTTGTGGAGTCCATGGAGACTTGCCGCATCTTCGACGGCCGAAACGTCCTGCCGATGGACAAGCTGACGGAACTTGGCTGTGAGTACTTTGGAGTCGGGCAAGGTGTGGACCGTCTCGATGACGTCATCTCACAGAAGGAACTGCTGGAACACTCCGCCGATCAGTCGGGGTAATGTTCTCTTATCGGCTTTATGGGTCTAACTGTTCTCCTATTTCTCCCTGAGTGATGATTGAATTAAACTCCCACGGTTCAAGGGGAACACCGGGGTTTGTTCTTGCGGAACCGATACCAGCAGTGGTTCGGGCAACGGACAAATCCGTAAATAACGGTCTTTGTATTGGTTTGATTTTGGTATAATTCCTGTTATCCATTTCCTTTTTTGGTTTTAAATTAATTTTAGCTTGAGCTGGAGGTTTCTACTGTGACAAACTTGTCGGAACGCGATAGCGACGGTGTCTGTTTGTGGTTCACTGGCCTTCCGTCCTCGGGGAAAACGACCGTGGCGAAGAAGGTTGAACGGAATTTACTGGACCAGAACGAGCGGATAGAACGACTGGACGGTGACGTGGTTCGTCAATCGTTGACCGCCGATCTGGGGTTCTCCCGTGAGGACCGCAACAAGAATATTGCCCGTGTAACGTTCGTTGCGAAGATGCTTCAGCGCAATGACGTTATAACACTCTGTTCCTTCATTACGCCGTATCGTGCCCAGAGGGATCATATACGCAACAACATTGACGACGTTCGTATCGTTCACGTTGATGCTCCCGTTGAAGTCTGCAAGGAGCGTGATCCCAAAGGAATGTACGAAAAGGCTGAAGCCGGGGAAATAGAAGGATTCACCGGTATTGATGCCCCCTACGAGGAACCGGTTACTCCTGATATTTATCTGGATACGGCCAACGAAACCGTCGAGGAGAGTGCTTCCAAAGTCGTCGTTTACCTCGAGAAGGAAGGCTTCCTGAAGAATACTGAGGATATCTCGGCGGACGCCGAGGACGACGAGGAGATTGCCGAGCGCCTTAAGAACCTCGGCTATATTTAAAGCAACTATTGGATTGGTAACTCCCCGTGTTCTATCCGTCGGGGACGTCAGTTCGGTTCGGTAACGTGGAATCGGGCAACGGTCGGAGGTTCGTTCCTCGACCGTTGCCCGGCCGGATTGAACCGCTCTGCCGCCGACTTGTAGGAAACGAGATCGGTTTCAGTTTTCTTTTTTCCGCGAGTTGATTGAACCATGAGTGTTATTAAAACGGATCGTGCTCCGGATGCCGTCGGGCCGTACAGCCAGGGACGGATTGCCGGCGGCCGTATCGTTACCGCCGGTCAGATTGGATTGGACCCCGAAACGTCCGAAATGGTGAATGACAGTGTTAAGGCGGAGGCTCGCAGGGCTCTCCGTAATATTCTGGCCATTGTGGAGGCCGGAGGTGGAACTCCCGGAAGTATCGTTAAAACCACGGCCTACATTACCGATCTTGGGTATTACGGCCCGATTAATGAACTTTACGAGGATTTGTTTTCGAAACCTTATCCGGCCCGGTCCGTTATCGGGGTTGACGCTCTCCCGAAAGAGGCTCGGGTTGAGATTGAGGCCGAGGCGGTCCCTGCCGAGGCTTGAGTGGTTTCCTTTAACAGCTAGCCGTCCCTTTAGCGAATATTCCCCCTCCCTTCGTAACATTTCCCCTTAAGGATTGCCTGAACCCTCCGAACTGGTTGTATTGAAGCCACTAAACCGCACTGGTTGCTTAACCCATTTGTACAAACTTTCTGCTAGTGGCGTAAAAAACAGTTAACACTTCCGTTTCAAATCCCCTCCTGAAGGCCCCTGAGACCGCTGGTACAGATGTTGCACTTATACGAAGTGCGCGGGTAGTAGTGTCGGTGTGTGTTGTACAATATCAATACCCTGTTCTTTAACAGTTGATTCTCATGGCTACCAGTCACGCTGAGGAAGCGTTCACGCTCGTCGAACTCGTAATCGTTGTCGCCCTGGTCGGGATTCTTGCATCGGCTGTGGTGCCCAAATTCGGGGGATCCCTGAGTAAGTGGCGAGCCAATATGTACGCTCGGTCCCTCTGGAGTAGTCTGCGTGGGGCGAAGCTCCGTGCGGTGGGCCATGAGAAACCAGTGACCGTGCACATGGACATAACTAATGGTGGTACGGTCAACTATTTCACCAACACAAAGCAGGATGGGACGGGAACCTGGGAACTGATTTCTGGTCTTGCTCCGATGAATATGCCTTCCAGCGTTGAAATTCACTCCGTGGGCTCGAATGACCCGGACGATGACAGTGGCCGGGCCTGCATCAAATTCATGCCCGATGGCTCCATTCCGAACGCACGAACCAGCGCCCCAGGGGATCGAGACTGTGACGGGTCCGATCTCGGTAACCCTGTTATTCACATTGCCGGAAGTCAGATCGATTTAGATGCCTCCAACGAGTGTGTTTTTACGACAATTTTCATCGACTCCTCCTGGCCGTCCCCCCAGCCAAATTACATTGCTTATGGAGCCTACGATGAATTCAGTCCCAACAACATGGGCGAGGAGCCGGGTGATTGCTGATGCAGTGGTTAAGTGATCGGACCGGCCACAAGCAGGCGGCGTTCTCCCTGATTGAACTCATGGTTGCGATGGCCATGATGGGAGCGCTGTTGATTCCCATGGTAGTTGCCTACAGTCAGTCGCTGAAATCGATTCGATTCTCACGGCACCGTCAGACGGCAACGATGCTCGGCAAGGACTGTCTCTCCCGGCTCAGGTCGACGGTATCCTTTGCGGACTTACCCGTTGGATCGTCCGTTTCGTGTTCCGGGGATACCACCGGTGAAGACGTCTATACCTTCAACCATCCTTACACCGATTACAAGTACGAAACTCAGGTTGAAGAGGTTACGAACTCCGGTGGCCAGGTACTGAAGAGAATCAACCTCAAGGTGAAATTCAACACTCCTTACGATTCGTCACGGCAGTGTATATCGGGCGCGGATTGTAACGATTGGGATTTCACGACCTTCAGGGCCAAGCGGTGATACTCCAATGAGTCCCCGTGACGAAAAGGCGTTCACCCTGGCGGAAATGATGGTTTCAATGGCCGCCCTGGGAATTTTGATGATGGGGTTGGCTCAATTTTTCGTGAATTTTTATCGGGCCGCCCAGCAGAGCCGTTCCTACTCCACGGTTGATCAGAATTTGACCCTGATGACCGACAAAATCGCGGCCACCCTGAAAGCCGCCGCTCAGGGCGGAGCCCCCTCGGAGTCCCCGATGCAGTTCGTCGGGGTCAACGGTGATACCCCGACCGGGTTCATCAACTCCGGTGACACGGCCCATGATGAGCTGGTGGATGACAGCCTGCCCAGTGATCACTCCGATCGTATTCACTTTCACGCGAATATATCGCCGAAGGAGTTCAGTAGTACCAGCGAGTACGTCTCGGACCGGGTTTACTACGCGTTCTGGGTCAATGGTGAAAGCACACCGCACAACGTCAAAAGTGAGTTCCGCAACCGATGGGGTGTGTTGATGCGGAAGGACTACCACAACCGTGGTGACACTGCACACGTGCCAGTTTACGACAACGTAACCTCGCCGAAACTGGATATAAATACCAACGACGAGAGTCATTCCCAGGTTGACCCTCTGGGGATAAACGTCGATTATCTTCAGTTTACGTACTACCGGGCTGCCGACGACAAGTGGTATCAATCGTGGAACACCACGGATTCCTCCAAGTTTCCCGCTGACAACGAGTTTCCCGATGCCGTTCGCATTGCTGTTCGCGGGTACGACTCCCGGGCTAACGAAACGAGTGTTTCCGACAGGGTAACGGTCCCCCCTCAGTGGCGTACGACAACCGTTTCACTCCGGGGGAGTGAGTAATCTCCATGAACCGACTGTCATCCGTCATCAGGTCTCTTTTCTCGGGAATCGGTTTCTCCGCATCATACCGGTCAACGGCAACGGATCGCTCCCGAGGGGCGTCCGAATCGGCCGCCGCCATGATTATAGCCATCTGGCTGATGAGCGTGCTGGCCATGGTTACGGGTACGATGGCGCTGACCACCCTCTACCGGCAGAATACCTCCGCCACTACTTCGGAGATGTACCAGGCCGAACAGATGGTCAACGCGGGTTTTGAAGCGTGGATGGGACAGTTGCGTGCGGATGCACTCGTAAACGACGTTGGTGCCGAACCGACCGAGATCGTCAACCTTGATCCCGTTAAAAACACGCTCGGCGATACCCCTTATAAGCTGAAGATTAACGAAATCAAAAGCAAACTTCCCAGTTCATCGGACTACACCTGTGATGTAAACCCGGGAGTACACGTGGAACTTGTGAACACCAGTGACAGAGTCATTGATATAACGGGATTTTACGGTGTGGAGACCCAGTCGGGGAAGGTACTGGGGCCGACGGTTAAGGAGACCAGCAGCAATTACCAACACCTGGACCAGATTGGCGTCAGTGACCACACTCCCAACAGGGTGTATCTGTGTCCACTGGACGACGAGGATTGTGCTCGGAAGGATCCGGCGTTCAAACGGTTCTTTAGCATCGGTACCCCCAACTTCAACGTCGGCGCCGACACCCATGCCGTTCGCATCTGCCGCAGGGGGACCGATCCGAATGTGTGTCAAAGTACAGATTTGGCGGACACCCGGGTAATTGACCTGGCGATCTTTGATTCTTCCTGCGAGGGCCCCGATGACGAGTGTGGGCTGACCTGGCAGGTTTACCCGGACGGTACGCACGGTCAGTTCCCGACCTGGGACCGGGATCTGACGGATGGGGCCAGTGACCCGGTAAGCGGATACATCAGTCACTGGTCGAAGGCGCCCTGTACGATGGACCCCACCGTTAACAACGGAGATACGGTGGTCCGACGCTACACGAACAATAAGTACGACATTCCGCCGGGCAAACAGGTAACTCAGGAAAACGGCGATGGACAATGGTTGGTGAGAGGGGATTGGGGGGATCAGTCCCTCCGGTTTGTTCAGAACCCGCATGGTGATTCCCACGTGTTTGAGATACAGGATGCTATAGATGTGGAATTTATGGATTACTTTAAAAACAGCGACAATCACATCGGTAAGTCCGTCGGGAGTCCGTATTGCGAAAAAATCAAGGACGATTGCTCCACGGAAACCTGCAGAAATTCCTGTAATTATCAGGACAAATACTTTATCAACACCACGGCCAGCACCGGTACGGCTATTATTACGAATGCTTTGATGCGCCACCGCATGGACAGCAGTGGAACCATTCACCCCAGAATTGAAGCCATTTACCCCAATGCGGATACAAC
>JBDGPI010000030.1:15933-28793 GCA_042219765.1 Salsurabacterium abyssinicum (SeqCode) | reverse complement strand
GACCTACGTTGATCGGAACGGATTCAGGCGCCTGGTTCCGATTGTTCCCACCGGACTGATTATGGAATCGAACGACAACCATTTCACCTCCGCCGATGCTTATCCCGTGTTTCGGGCCACACAGGATCGGCGGTTAAAAGTGAAGGTACCGGAGCCTGAGTACCATCCTCTGGGTTCCGGTCATCCGATTACGGAGGAGGGGAAGTGGAAAGGGTATCGCTGGAGTGATAGAAACCTGGCCGGAACTCAGTCCCTCGATCACTCGAATGAAGTTAGCCCTCTATCCACTCAGACGGAGTCCGGGGAACACGGCTGGTTGGTTCGAACCAAGCGGACCTCGGATGCGACGAAAGGGCTCAGACGGGCGGACAGCTCGGTTGCGGACCCGGATCCGGGAACATACCGGCCCGATTACTACAGCAGCGATTCCGACTACTACCTCAACGACGACGACAAGACCGACACCCACCTGTATCTCAGTGAATCCTTTGACACCACTCCTGCGCCTACGAGCGCTTACTCAAATTCGGCCTGTAACTTAAAAATTACCTTTCTTCGGAAGGACGAGGACCGGGACGGTGTCACCGACGACAGTAATCCGAATTTTCTTGAAGTATTTAACCCGGGTCCCGATACGGCCGTGCTGGGTAAAATCAGAGAAAAATTCCATACCCCCACCGGCTATGACTCTGGTTTGCGAGGGGAAGATACCTTACCGGTGAGTCTTGATCCGGGGGAGTATTTTTTGGTCTCACAGAAGAACGAGGATCAATACGACGGAGCCGTGAACAAGTTTGACGTGGACACAGTGGATACTTACTTGGCTTACGATAGTTCGGATGTCGATAACCTTGGCTGGAAAGTTTTCAATTCGGACGGAAACCTCTGTGATGTCGTCGGTAGTGTTCAGTCCGACCCGGGGACGCTGGGTTCCAGTTGGTACGATGGCTCTCCGATCAATTACTCCGGTGATATTGTGGCATTTCGTCAAAAATCGGACAGTGTCATTGAGTCCGTTCCAAAAGACCGGGGCGACAACAGTTCGGACTTTTTGACGTCAAATCCCGACAACAACGATTGGAAAGAAGGTGACGATATCAAATGGGATCGTTCTCAACCGTTTTATCCCGCCGATACGGCCGTTGGTTTCCTCAATTACGAGTACCTCGGTCGATCCTTCGTTGAAGTGTTGCAGTTCAAGGATCCGGACGAACAGTTTCAGGAGGGCGCCGAGTACATTGAATTAATGAATACGAGCAATGACACCATTACCGTAAAAACGGATCTCCAAATTGCTGATTATCGTGACACTGCCGGGAATTATATTTCCGGAGGCAAGGAGTACTATCTTAAACTTCATCCACTGGATCCCGTTAAGCAGTTCAACCTTCCTAAACAGACCAAGTTAGCCCCCGGTCAGGTGGCTCTGATTCTGCGAAACGAGGACGATCTCGACAGTACGGCCATTGGATGGCGCTCGGATGGCATCAGACCCTATATTGAGGGGGCGGACCTCGACAACGACGGTAAAGGTGACACCATCCGTGTTTTTACTACCGATCAGCCGGAGGGTAAATTCCTTACGGATGGATTGATGGATTCGGAGATGGAAAACATCGAACTCCGTGGGTCCTCCTCGAATGATCTGGTACTGTCCTCGGGCAGCTGGAGCCAGGACTGTGCGCTGGTGGAGTCCGGTTGCTACAAGAGCGAAGTGGACGCGTCCAATGATGCTTCCCACTGGAACAACCGGACGCGACCGGACGGCACACCGGGGGAGGTTCCCTTTGTCGAACATCACGGGGAACAGTGGGGCTGGGGGGGTGAAATGAAATTATCCGGAGTAACAGTTGAACTCGATAAACCGATATGCTTCCCGAGTCTCGTTAACTGTAATCCCGACAACCTTCAGGGTGGTAGCCTTGGCTACATAGAATTCCTCCGGATTGAGGATGAGTCCGGAAAAATGAATATTATTAACCCGCCGACCGAGGCTGGATACGACACATACTCCCTGCGCCTGGGGGCTGACGTTGCGGGTAGTGAACCCGATTCGGAGGCCCGCTCGTTTCTGGGAGCTCACCATTCCTACGACCCCAGCAAAAACATCTACAACATCGATCACTCCGACAGCGAGCTCTGGTTGTCGCCCGGGGGTCTAGTGGCGCCCGAGGACGTCGTCTACAAGGGTGAGGATTATCAAAGTAATAGCTTGGACGAGTACGAGCACGTTTATACGACCATGCGGTCGGACACGGGAAACCGCCGCATTAACCTCAATACGGCCCCATACGAATCCCTCCACGGGATCCAGATCAATCCTTCCAGCAGTTCGGATCCGATGTACATGACCGAAAAAATGGTTGAAAAGATAATTGAGCGAAGGAACTGTAAGAACACGTTCAAGTCTGGCGAGACCCTGGCGGACGAGAACTACGACTGCTCCGATTACAGGCCCTTCTACACGGTTGCCGGTGCCTGTGACTATCTGCAGTCCGACGTTACAACTCCCATCAATTGTTCCACCTTTCAGAACTACGCCAGTGTTTCCAGCGGAGGCATCTTTAAGGCCGTCATACGGGCGGTGGTGACGGAGGATGGCGAAAAGCAATCCTCATCCACCTGGGAGGCTTACGTTGATAGACGGTTTGCCACCGATCCCGGTAAACCGATGCGGATTATGTTCAAGCGCAAGCTCTGATGCGGTCGTCGAATTTGTTACTTACCTGGTAGGAATAATGCTGGTATCGACAGGTTGAATCGGCGACGATCCAGTTGACGAATTCTCCTTCCCCGGAATTACTCCCTCCGAAATCAATTCTTCTTTTTGTGAATAACACTTTCGTTAGAGCGTCTGGTTGTTCCTGATATATTAGATAGCTTCCGTCCCGGTGGAACAGTGCACTGCTGGGAAACCGTTTGAGATGGTTTCCTGAGTGCTCAGGACTGATAGATTAATGGATGGCACCCCCGAAGTCCGTAACGTCCATTGATCGTCCACAGTTCAAGGGTTGGGCGGTTCATGTAAAAGAGGGAGGGTGACTGAGTTGGAGTTTTTGGAGGATTGCCTGGAGTCGGATCAGATCAGTGACAGCGACGACGTGCTTGAGGAACATTCCGGGGATTTTGGTCTCCAGGCTCCGTCACAGGTTCCCGGGGTTGTAGTTTATCCCGAAAGCACTGAGGACGCTTCCTCCGTGCTTGAAGCGGCTTACGAGCAGGGGGTTCCCGTGACTCCTTATGCTATGGGAACCGGGCTGGAAGGGATGGCGGTACCGGCCCGGGACGGCATCAGCCTCGATGTTACCCGTATGGATTCCATCGTGAGCTACCAACCCGAGGATTTGCTGATTGAGGTTGAATGTGGCTTGGTGGGTTCGGACGTCAATGAAAGAGTTCGTTCCGACGGCCTATATTTCCCCTGTTTCCCCACCTCCGGTGATATTTCGTCAATCGGAGGTATGATTGCCAACGACGCCAGTGGCCAGCGGACGATCAAGTACGGCGAAGTCCACGACTGGGTTCGGGCGCTTGAGGTTGTTCTGCCGGACGGTCGAGTTATCAAGGCCGGTTCCAAAGCCGCCAAAACATCCTCGGGTTATAACCTCAAGGATCTATTCGTTGGTAGTGAGGGCACACTCGGAGTGGTAACTAAGGCAGTGCTGGAATTGACCGGTCGGCCAGAGCAACGCGTTCGAGCTCGGGCCATTTTTTCCGATCTGGAGTCCGCCACCGAGGCGGTGTCGGATCTTATTCGTTCCGGCGTGGATCTTGCGTCGGTTGAACTCGTGGATGCCCTCAGTATGACCATGGCAAACGCGTACCTGGACATGGATCTTCCCGAGAAACCAGCCCTCTTTCTCGAGTTTCACGCGGACCATCACATTCAGGACGAAGTGAATTTTGCTCAATCTATTCTCGAAACTCACGGTCCCGAGAACGTCCAGGCCGCCGACCGGCCCGAGGACATGGAGTCCCTGTGGGAGGCCCGGCGGGAGTTAGCCTACGCCGTGGCGTCTTACCGTGAGAATCTCACCCCGGTCCAACCGGGGGATGTCACGGTACCGATCAGCAAGTTTCCCGAGCTGGCTCATTTCGTAAAGGAACTGGGGGAGGCCAATGATTACCTCATGCCCTGCTTCGGGCACGCGGGGGACGGGAATTTACATTACACGGTTCTCGTGGACGACGATAATCCTGATCATCAGGAGGGCGGTGTTGAAATATACAACCGGGTCGTCGAAAAAGCCCTGGAACTGGAGGGGACCGCCACTGGTGAGCACGGGATCGGAACCGGCAAGAAAAAATTCCTCCGGCAGGAACACGGTGAACACGGAGTTGCTGCTATGCAATCAATTAAAAACGCCCTGGATCCCAGGGGATTGATGAATCCTGGGGCAATCTTTCCGGAGCCCTGAGGGTCCCCTGGCCGGTACCCGGCATCGTTAGGTCCGCATTCGTTTCTTTGCTTTATTGGTATACTTATCTAAAAGTATTGTTCGCGGGGATTCCTGAGCGCTTACCACCCGGAGTCACAGGAGACGCTATCAAGTGGACCGCTAAAACAGGCCCAGGGTCGCTTACGGGGGTCAGACTTCAGAGCTTGAGCCATGGAGTTATTGTCTGAACTGAAATATTGACCCGAACAATTACAATTATTTCGAAGTTGCATTTCGCCCCAGACGTTCCCTCAGGATGAAAGTGACTTTCTACCGGAGAATCAAATCATGACACCAACAACTGTGCGACTCGATCGGCCGGTGCTGGAAGCTGCCCGCTCCCTGCTGGGGTGTGAACTTGTTCGTGAGACGGAGGACGGTACCAGCAGGGCCCGAATCATCGAAACCGAAGCCTATTCGGAGAATGATCCGGCGTCTCATTCCTACAACGGGGAGACTCCCCGGACGAAAGTCATGTTTGGTCCCCCCGGCCATTGGTATATCTACAAGTGCTACGGAATTCACTGGATGATCAACGTGGTGACTGGTGAGAACGGTACGGGCGAGGCTGTTCTTGTTCGTTCCGCCGAACCACTCGGGGGAGAGCAGCTAATGCAGCAACGACGCGGCCAGTCCGGTTATCAGCTTACCAGCGGTCCGGGCAAACTGGCCGAAGCGCTGGCGGTCAATGACTCGTTCAACGGCCAGGCCGTACACGACAATGCCACGTTTCGTCTGGAACCCGGAACGGTGGACCGTGTTGTTCACGAGAGTCCAAGGGTCGGTATTCAGGACGCTCAGGAGCGGTTCTGGCGATTTTTTGTTGAAAGTGATTATCTTTCGAGAGTTGATCAGAATGCTTCCGCCCGACGACGAGATTGATCTGCACGAGTGCTATCCCGGCGAACTTAGGATGAAACTGCTTCCGTTCCTGGATCGGGGTTATTCCGAGGGTTGGGAAAAAGTCAATATTATCCACGGCGTTGGTGAGGGCGTGCTGAAGGATCGGGTCTGGTCCATGCTTGAGGACCTGGAGTACATTGACGAATTTCACCATGCCTCAATTTACGACGGTGGTCGGGGAACAACCGTTGCCGTCTACTCGAAGGATGATGGACCGAGCGGTCAGGAAACCGATGAATAGTTTCTAACGGTGAGGTCGGGACCATTTTTCGTTTGCGTGAACTGTTCGACGGGGTATCGGGAAAAGTGATACAGAACCAGCCGTATTATAGACGTCGGCGCCTGAAAAACCTGCGTGGGATTTTTCTGCCTCGGACCTTATGAACCCTTCCCGTCTTTCATTCCCTGCGGAGATTTATATAATATACAGTGTCGGAGTGGATTTGATCCCCACCTTACGCAACTCTCCTGACTCTCTCAAGAGAGAATCCCGATCTAAAAACTTATGGAATGTGAATGAATTGAAGATAGTGTCGCCATTTGAGATCAGGTTAACCGTACAGTTGGTAGGGAATTGTGGTTTTGTGATTCGTTGCTGTTTGTACCTTAATTGATATAATTTTTAGGTTGAGCTTTACTGAGGCGATAGGCCATGGTTGCGAACATAACCAATCGAGAGGATGAACTTTACGAGGCTCTGAAACCCGTTACGGCCCCGATGGACGTCAAGTTAATCGACGTTGACATTCGAGGGCACGAGGGTGAAACCCTCGTAAAAATTGTTGTTGATTCGGAGGACGGGATCGGTCTGGACGAGTGTGAGGAAGTCACACAGCAGGTTGCTCCCGTGCTGGAACTTGAGGACTCCGAGCTGTATCACGACGCTCAACTTGAGGTTACCTCCCCCGGTCTTGAGCGACGTATTCGTCGGTCGGAGGAACTCGATCACTACCAGGGCCGGGACGTAGATGTTAAATGTTACGCTCCGTTCGAGGATCGAAAGAAATGGCGGGGCACAATTGTTTCACACACGGACGACGAATTAACCATTGAGCCTGACGACGTGGAACCCGTAACGATACCCCTAAACAAGATAGCCAGCATTCGTTTACATTTCGACGCGGACGAATTTCTGGCCTCCGGAGGATAAGACACCGATGGATGATGAGTTTCTGGAAGCTATTAACGAAATTAAATCCGAACGTGACCTCGACGAAGACGTTGTTCTGGATGCGTTCAAGGAAGCCCTGAAGCGGGCTTTTCAACGTGATTTCGGGATCCCGCGGGATGCTGAAATAGAGATTGACATTAATTTGAGTGAACGCGACCTGGACGCCCGGGTCGAGAAAGAAGTGGTCGAAACGGTTCGGGACTTCACCGAGGAAGTGGATATTGAAACTGCTCAGGACATTGATCCCGGTGCCAGCTACGGCGATACGATCTGGTATCCGCTGCGTCCGGAAGGTCTCAGTCGTACCGCCACCCATCAAATCAAACAGATTATGGCTGACCGTATTCAATCCGGTGTTCAGCACAAGCAGTTCGAGAAATACAAGGATCAGGAGGGAGAACTCGTTAACGGTGTTGTTCAGCGCCGTGACGAGAAGACCGTTTACGTGGCTCTCGAGGATGACGTTGAAACAATCCTTCCCTACCGTGAACAGGTGGAAAAGGACGATTACAGTGTCGGCAATCGGATGAAGTTCCTCATCGTGAAATGTCGGCTAAAGGACGAAGGGCTATTACTGGTTGTTTCCCGAACTCATCCTGTTCTGATTGAACGCCTTTTTGAGTTACACATCCCGGAAGTCCACGACGGTCTTGTCGAAGTCGTGGACGTTGCCCGTGAAGCCGGCACCCGATCAAAAGTAGCCGTGCGCTGTCACGACCCGACACTTGACCCAATTGGAACCTGTGTTGGTCCAAAAAGTTCAAGGATTCAGTCGATCGTTGATGAGATTAATGGTGAAAAAATTGATATTATTCCTTACGAGGACGACATGCGGGACTTTATCAAGAACGCCCTGAGTCCCGCCGAGGTGAGCCGGGTTAATTTAATTGACGAAGACGAAATTGCTCAGGTGGTCGTTCCGGAGGATCAGTTATCCCTCGCAATTGGCAAGGGCGGGCAGAACGCCCGTTTAACGGCGAAACTCTGCGACTGGTCAATTGATATCTATAGCGAGGAAGAATTTGCCGAACTTCAGTCCGGTGCCGCCGAGGAGGTCGCCGCCTCCATTTTCAAGGATTCCGAAGGCGACGAGGAAGAAACCGACGTCTTCGAACTGGCGGATCTTGATGGTGTTGGACCGGGAACGGCCGAAAATCTGGAAGACGCCGGGCTGGTGAATCCAACTGCTATACTTGAGGCCGGTGAGGACGGGCTTTCCGACGTCAGTGGGATTGGTCCCAAAAAGGCCGAGTCCATCCTCGAACAGGTCGAGGACATGGTGGAGGAAACGCTTCCCGAGGACACGGACATCGAGGACGTCGAGGAACAGTTGTCCGAGGATTCAGCCGAGGACGTGAAGGAAAGTATCTTCGAGGACAGCAGTGACTCCACCTCGGACGATTCCTCCGAAGCGGAAGCCGACGCCGTTGGTGAAAACGCCGATGAGACTGACGGGGACCAGGATGAATCATCGGCCGAGACTGACGACGTGGAACAGATTGTCCCCGGGGAATCCCCGATGTCGTAAACGCTACACTCTGAATTCTTAAGCGTGAGTGACCTTTAACGAATTTTCGGAGCACCGTTGTTGGTTCGATGATTTTTGACGACAGACATTTTTCAAGCAGGAGTTTCATACATGCGAGTTTATGAATTAGCCGAAGAGCTTGACGTTTCCAGTAATGAGATAATTGATCTGCTGGAGGATGAGTTCGACCTGGACGTTGGCAATCACATGAGTGGACTGGAAGACGAGACTGTATCCCTTCTGCGTGAATACTATTCGGAAAACGGTGACGGTGCTTCCGCCGATGCGTCACAGGACTCCTCCGGGGACGAAGCCACGGCCAGCGATGACGAAATGGACTCCGAAAGTGCGGACTCCGAAAGTCAGGAAATCCAATCAAACGTTGATGACGTTCAACCCGGCGATACCCCTGAACCTGACGTCGAGGATCGGCCCGACGATGAAACGCTCGTTGTTGAAGGGGTTATTACTACGGAGGAACTTGCCGATAAGCTTGATGTTCCCGCCAACGAAGCCATCAAAAAACTGATGGATCTCGGTGTCATGGCAACTATTAATCAGAGCCTGGAAGAGGATGCCGTCGAATTGCTCTGTGACGAGTACGGCTACGACGTGGAATTTAAGGAAGCCGAGGACGAGGGGGTTTTTGATCAGGGGGTTGAACTGGATGTCGACGACGCGCCCGAGGAGGACCTGCAGGAACGCCCCGCCGTCTTAACGGTGATGGGACACGTCGACCACGGAAAAACTCAACTGCTGGACACGATCCGTAAGACCGACGTGCACAGCCAGGAATCCGGTGGGATCACCCAGCATATTGGGGCTTACCGAGTTCAGACGGGCGATCACGACGTTGTCTTTATCGACACCCCCGGTCACGAAGCCTTTACCGCTATGCGAGCACGGGGGGCAAACGTTACTGATATTGTCGTGCTTGTCGTTGCGGCGGACGATGGCGTTCAACCTCAGACCGTTGAATCCATCAACCACGCCCGTGAAGCTGACGTTCCGATTATTGTCGCGATCAATAAAATGGACAAACCCGAAGCGGACGCCGATCGCGTGCGGCAGCAGCTTTCGGAACACGAATTAATTCCCGAGGAGTGGGGCGGCGATACGATTATGGTCGAGCTGTCCGCACTCGAGGGGAGCAACATCGATGAGCTGCTTGAAATGATCGATATCCAATCCGAAATTATGGATCTGCGGACCAGTCCGAACCTTCCCGTCAAAGGGACCGTTATCGAAGCCGAAATGCAGCAGGGGATGGGGCCGACTGCAACGGTACTCGTCCAGCAGGGGACTCTCAAGAAGGGTCAGCCGTTCCTTGCCGGTTCCACCTGGGGCAGCGTCCGCGCACTCATCGACAGCCGGGGTGAACGCGTGGATGAGATAGCGCCCGGTTCACCCGTGGAAATTCTTGGTTTCGAGGATTTACCCCAGCCCGGTGATGGTTTCAAGGTGACCGAAACCGAATCCGAGGCCCGTGAAATCGCCGAGGAACGACAGGATGAACTAAAAGCCGCCCAGCAGCAGGATCAGCGTAAAGTGTCGTTGAGTCAACTTCAGGAATTCATTGAACAGGAAAAAGTCAAGACCCTGAATATCGTCATTAAGGCCGATACCCGAGGCTCCATTGAGGTTCTGGAGGATTCTTTTCAGTCGCTTGATGCCGAGGCCGTTGAAACCAGGGTTATTCACACCGGTGTTGGCGGCGTCAACGAATCCGATATTATGCTGGCGGAAGCATCGGACGGCATTGTCATCGGTTTCAACGTACGACCCGGGGCCCGAGCGAGGGAATTGGCCAAGGAAAAGGGCGTTGAAATAAAGACTTACTCCGTTATTTACGAAGCCATACAGGATGTTCGACGGGCTATGGAAGGTATGCTAGAGCCTGACATTGAGGAACAAACCATCGGTCAGGCCGAAATACGGGAGGTCTTCTCGATTCCCGGTGCCGGTAATATCGCGGGCTGTTACGTTGAAAACGGTGAAATCAGGAGAAACGCCAATGCCCGAGTGGTCCGGGACGGTGTTCTCGTCCACGATGGTGAAATTACGTCCCTTCGACGGTTCAAGGAAGACGTTACCGATGTCCAGGAAGGGTACGAATGTGGAATAGGAGTTGGTGATTTCAACGATATTAAAGAAGGTGACATCATCGAAGCTTACGTTGAGGAGGAAGTGGAAGCGACTCTGGCTTAACGTATCTCGAGAGAATTACGTACTTGTCACCTCGCCGATGGGTTTTTAAGTGATGACGACTTTTGTAGGCTGTACGGAATTTACACTTTACTGTCCCGGCGCTTTTTCGCTAAAGGACAAGCGACAGTCTATTCAGAGCCTCCTCGATCAAATTCGAGACAACTGGAACCTTGCGGCGGCGGAAGTTGGTCACCAGGATCAGCACCGCCTTAGTAAAGTTGCATTTTCCACGGTCAGTTCAAGCAAACAGAATATCCAGACGGTCTTTGACAATCTGGAGCAAAAGATCTCCGACAACCCCGAAATTCAGATACGGGAAATTGAGCAAACGCTTGTGTGAAGTCCGGAAGGCGACAGGTTCTTGGACGTATTAACAAAACGACTTGATAATTTGGTGTCTACTCCTTTTTCGGGACGGGGATAGTATGAGTGATCGACGAAAGCGTCGCATGGAGAAGAATGTTAAACGGGTGTTGAGCGACATTATTCGTCATGACCTGGAGGTGTCCGGGGCAGATCTCCTGTCCGTAACAAACGTGGAGATGACGCCGGACCTACAACAGGCTACGGTCTTCGTCAGCCACATTGAGGATCGTGAGGAAAAAACTGAAGCCATCATGAAACGACTCAGGCGCCAGGAAAAAACGATAAAGTCGAGTCTCGCAAATGAGTTGCCGCTGAAGCACATTCCGGATCTTCGCTTCCGCGAGGACGAATCCATTAAACGAGCAGCCGAGCTGAATGAAATTATGCAGGACCTAAAGAAGGAACGTGAAAGTAGAAACCGTGGACGAGAATCTTAAGAAAACTCTGGACGTTTTCCGTAACAACGATTCCTTCCTGCTGGCGGGACATGAACACCCCGACGGTGACTGTATTGGCTCCGAGATTGCCCTTGCGCTTCTTCTGAAGAAGTGGGACAAGGACGTACACATTTTTAATCCCGACCCACCTGAGCCGATCTATTATTTCCTCCCCTACATCCAGTGGGTTAAAACGACGTTGCCCGAGGAGCCGGTTGACGTAGCCGTGATCCTCGATAGCGGGGATCTGAATCGGACCGGGGCCGTTCAGGAGTACATCAAGTCCGTTGAGACGATGATTAACGTGGATCATCACCCCGAGAGTTTTAACGTAGGGGATATAAATCTCGTTGATCCGGAGATGTCCAGCGTCGGAGAAATTGTCTACAACATGTATCACGAAACCGGCGAGACAATTTCGAAGGAAGCCGCTCAGGTCCTCTATATCAGTCTTATGACCGACACGGGGAGCTTTCGCTACGCCAACACTCAGGCGTCCAGCCACGAGGCCGCCGCCGAATTGATCCGGAACGGTTACATTGAACCGTATAGGATCTACAGCATGCTATACGAGCGGGAAACCTTTGAGTCAACCCAGCTTTTCGGAGAAGTCCTGTCCAACATTCAGGAGGAGAACGGGATTGTCTGGGCCGAAGTTCCCCGGACATTGTTTGAGGGCAGGGACGTGGAACCCCAGGACCTCAAAGGGGTCCTGCAATACATGCGTCGAATCGATATCTGTAAGGTTGCGGTCCTCTTTCAGGAACGATCGGAGGACGAAGTGAAGGTTAATTTTCGAGCCAAAAGTGACTTTAACCTCCTCTCCGTCGTCAATCAGTTTGACGGTGGGGGCCACGAGAAGGCCGCTGGGGCAACAATTCAAGGATCACTGGATACCATTCGAGAAGAATTCCTCTCGGCTGTCAAAGAAGCCCTTCCTGCTTCGACTGCCGCACGCTGACGAATCTCTCTGGACGGTCCCCGAATCGAATAACTGGTCCCTGGCTCCGATCATGGCTTTAACATACGTGATGCTATTTTGGTGTTGTTGAAGACTTCCCATGAAAGAGTTCACCCGTTAGGAAATACTTAAAGGGTTTAGTCCGTTTCGGTTGTTGTTTGCTCAATTCCAGGGGGATTGGTTAACCGAGAGTTGAACCATTAATTTTTAAAACCGACCGGGAAACCGGTACTTCAGACTGTAAATGAGGCGTTTTTGATGGACGTTTTGGATTATCTACCGGACTCATCCCCGAAACAGGTCCTTGCTGTGGGCACATTCGATGGCATACACCGGGGCCATCAAGCAATACTGCAGGGGGCTCTTGACCGGGCACGGGACGAGGATCTTCCGGCTTCAGTCGTAACCTTCGAACCGGATCCCGTCACTGTCCTCAAGGGAACACCCCCGACAGAGCGCCGTTTATTGACATTTGAAGATAAACGGGCTATCCTGAACCACCTTGGCTTCGATCGAATGTATGCCTTACCGTTCGACGAGGATTTTGCTTCGACGTCCGCACAATCCTTCGTTGAGTCAATTCTTGTTGAACGATTAAATGCTGCATCAGTTCACGTTGGCTACAATTTTCGCTTCGGTCGGAATCGCGAGGGTGATACGGAGTTTTTACGGAAGGGCCTGAATAATCATGGCATTGATGCCGTTATTCAGGATCCTATTGTTGCAGGAGGAGATCCGGTTAGCAGTACTAGAATCAGGAGTCTTTTAAAAGACGGGAGTCCCGCCGAGGCCCGGCGCCTACTGGGACGACCTTAAGTCGTACACGAGGAAATACGGGCCGGTGACG
>JBDGPI010000030.1:11389-15923 GCA_042219765.1 Salsurabacterium abyssinicum (SeqCode) | reverse complement strand
TTTCCCCACACTGAACTTTCCGTTGAAGAAAACCCTGCATCCTCGACTCGGTGTTTACGCCGTCTGGCTGGGAACGGAGGAACGGTTTCCCTCCGTGGCCAATTTCGGCTATCACCCAACCGTGGGGCGATCGGATGAGGCCCTGCTCGAGGTCCACGTCTTGAACGAGGAACCGGATTTTGGACCCGGTGATACAACACACGTCTATTTTGGCTCGTTTCTACGGACTGAACGGGACTTTGATTCCGTGGACGCCCTGAAGGATCAGATAGACACTGATGTCGATGATGCCCGGAAGCAGTTTAATCAACTCGATAAACCCGATGTCGTTGCACCTGTACAAACAAGGACGGTTTAATTTCATTTAGGAGGTTAAGATTGTGCCTCAGGAAGTTACTCGCAAACAGGAGATTATTGATGAGTTCAGGCGTCACGAAGACGATTCTGGTTCTCCGGAAGTACAGATTGCACTTCTAACTGACCGCATAGAGGATCTCACCGATCACATGGAGGAACACCCCCAGGATCACGATAGCCGACGCGGTCTGCTACAACTGGTCAGTAAACGGGATTCGTTGCTCGAATACCTCAGGGAAAATGACGAGGAACGCTACAAAACTGTTGTGGAGAAACTAGATCTTTAATTTCAAAAGATACGGAATTTCTTAGGAGGAAACAGACGTTTATGGAATTCACAGGTGAGCTTGAGATAGGTGGACGAGAACTAACGCTGCAGAGTGGGAAAATTGCCCGTCAGGCCGATGGTGCCGTACAGGTCAAGTACGGTGACACCGTTGTGCTGTCGACGGCCTGCATTGATGACCCCAAGGACCTTCCGTTTTTTCCCCTGACGGTAGAATACCAGGAGATGGCTTATTCCGCCGGAAAAATACCCGGTGGTTTCTTCAAGCGGGAAGGTAAACCCAGCAACCTGGAAACGGTCAAAGCCCGGCTGACGGACCGCCCGATTCGGCCGATGTTTCCCGACGACTACCGCAATGAAGTCCAAATTATTTCGACGGTCTTTAGTGCCGAATCCAAAAACTTACCCGATATTATGTCAATTAATGGTGCCTCAGCTGCCCTGATGATTGCCGATTGTCCCTTTGACGGACCCCTGGGTGCCGTAAGGATGGGTCGCCGTGATGGGGATCTAATCGTTAATCCGTCTCACGACGATGTTGAGGAGGGCGACCTGGATCTCATAGTCGTCGGAACCGACGACGCTATTACCATGGTGGAATCCAGTGCCGACGAAGTTCCGGAATCCGTTCTCCTGGATGCCATGGATGTCGCTCACGACAATATTCGTGAGATTATTGACCTTCAGCATGCACTCATTAAGCAGTGCCAGAAACCTCAGACTGAATACACCACGCCGGACCTCGACGAGGATCTTGCCGAAAAGATCCGAACGGAGGGACGCGATCGCATTAAGGAAGCCGTATTCGTTGAAGCCAAGCAGGAGCGTGAAGAGGCGCTGGACGAGGTTGAGGATGAACTTGAAGAAGAACTGATTGACGAGGAAGACATCGAGGATCCCGAAGAGCTCGAAATTCTCGAATACACGTTTGAAGAAGTTTTTGAAGAGGTCAAAAAGGACATTGTTAAGAAAGCCATTCTCGAAGACGGTAAGCGAATCGGTGGACGGGATCTGGACGAGATACGTCCGATTAACGTCGAAGCCGGTCACTTACCCAGAACCCACGGATCGGCACTGTTTACTCGTGGGGAAACTCAGGCGCTGGCGACGGTTACGCTCGGAACCCCGAGTGAAACCCAACGTGTCGATAACATCTACGAGGAGGCCGAAAAACGGTTTCTGCTTCATTACAACTTCCCGCCCTTCTGCGTCGGTGAGTGCCGCCGGATGACCGGACCGGGTCGACGGGAGATCGGTCATGGGCTGATGGCTGAAAGCGCCATCCGATCCGTGCTTCCCGACGAGGATGACTGGCCGTACACCACTCGAGTGGTATCGGAGATTCTCGAGTCCAACGGGTCCAGTTCGATGGCGACTGTCTGTGCCGGTTCAATGGCTCTCATGGACGCCGGTGTACCGCTTGACCGTCCTGTTTCGGGTATTTCAATGGGCCTGATGATGGGTGAAAACGGTGACTACGAAATTCTCACCGATATCCTCGGCGACGAGGATCACATGGGAGACATGGACTTCAAAGTTGCCGGAACCGAGGAAGGAGTTACCTCACTTCAGCTTGATATAAAAATTTCCGGTATTTCCCGTGATATTCTCGAAGAAGCGCTTTCCCAGGCCAGGGAAGCCCGCATGGAGGTTCTTAATTCCATGGCCGAGGCAATTTCCGAGCCCCGCGAGTCGATTTCGGAACACGCTCCCCGGCTGTATCAGCTCAGTATTCCCAAGGATAAAATCCGAGATCTTATTGGACCCGGCGGCAAGAACATCAAGAAGATCATTGAAGAAACCGGTGCCGAAATCGACGTTGAGGACGACGGTACCATTTTCGTTGGCGCCGAGGATCAGGAGGCCGGCGAAGAAGCACGCAAACGTGTGGAACAGTACACGCAGGAAGTTGAAGTCGGTGAAACGTACGAAGGCGAAGTCGTTAATACGACCGATTTCGGGGCCTTCGTTGAAATTCTTCCGGGCCAGGAAGGCTTGGTTCATATCTCCGAACTGGCCGACGATCACGTTAACGAAACGACTGACGTCGTTGAAGAGGGAGACATTGTTACGGTCGTCTGTACGGACATAACGGATAAAGGTATTGAACTTAGCAAGCGTCAGGCCGATAAAGAAACACAGGGGGCTAAGGCATAAGCGCAAACCTCCTGCTATTAATCCAGGTTAATGGGGATGGAGTGGGATATCGGAACTTAATCCACTCCCGGAATGGGAAGGCCATTTTCGCACGGTAAGGGGAATCGTTACGCATGAATTCTGGCGGTAAATGGCTCGATATTGTAGGGCTTCTAGCGCTTTTCGTGGTCTTTTTTCTTGGAGTGAGCCTGCTAACGTACTCCCCTGCAGTAGATCCCCCCACCAGTTCCACCGGGACGATTAACAATGCTGGTGGGAAGCTTGGAGCGTACCTCGCTCACTACCTGTACCTTGCGGTAGGACCCCTCTGCTGGTTCGTGGTGTTTCTTTTCGGTCTCTTTACGGCTCATCTTTTCCGCCGCCACTATGAGTTTCTAGACGTCACCTCCCTGGCTGGTTGGAGTCTGACCTTTCTGGGGCTGGCCGGCTTAGCGGCCTGGTGGCGTCCCGACTCCTCGCATCTTGTGCAGTCCTATTTACTTTCCCGAACACGACCACTGTTTGGTCCCGCGGGTTCATTGCTCCTCTTCACTTTTACAACAATTGTCGGTATTGCCCTGAAACCGGCATCGATTCTGGCACGGAGTTTCTCCGATATTTCACCCCTTGTCTCTCGGCTTGGGCAGTACGGAGACAGTATTTTGAACAGGACCCATTCGGCAGTGAACTGGTGCAAAAACCTGGCCGGCGAGGTGATGACGTTTACCACCGAGTCGGACCAGACAAGGTCAGTTGCCACAACCTCTCAAGGAGCATCGACGGCTACTTCCGTTCAAGCGGCCCCTAAAACTGATGATCAGTCCGATACCTCGGCTCAGACTGAATCGGACGACGAGGATGATTCAACCGATTCGGAAAAAGTTTTGCCCTTTGAGAAAGACGGTGATCCCGGCGACGACAAAGACACCGGTGATAGTACCGAAGATAGCACCGAAACGTCAGAAAAAAACGAAAGGAACGACAACGACGAGGATCCTTCCCCTTCCGAAGACGAGGAAACTTCCGCCACACCGAGTCCCGAAGACACAGAGAAATCCGGTGATTCCGACCCCATTGAGGTCGGTGAGGATCGACCCCAGGTCGACGAGGCCGACATGTCCTATTACGACCTTCCGGAGCTTGGATTACTGGAGTCCGGCGATATAAGTAACACCATACCGGACGATGAGACGCTGGACGCAACGGCGGAAAAACTCGAGGATACGTTTGATGATTTTGGTCTCGAAGGGAACGTAATCGACGCCAGCCCCGGTCCCGTCCTTACGATGTACGAAGTCGAGCCCGGTGCTGGTGTCTCGGTCAAAAAATTCGACAGCCGTGCGGACGACATTAAACTTAACCTTGCCGTTGAGTCGGTCCGAATTGTATCTCCCATACCGGGTAAATCCGCCCTCGGCATTGAGGTCCCGAACGACGAAAGGGCACTCGTCAGGTTACGGGACGTGATCGAGTCCGACGAGTTTCAGGATGACTCCTATCGACTCCCGCTCGGCCTCGGGTTGGACGTACTCGGAAATCCCATGGTTGTGGATCTTGCGGAACTCCCGCATTTACTTGTGGCTGGAGCAACGGGAAGCGGTAAGAGTGTCTGCCTCAACAGTATGATTTGCAGTCTGATTTATCGACTTCCCCCCGACGAATTGAAGTTCATGATGATTGATCCCAAACGAGTTGAACTGAAGCTCTACGACGGTCTGCCCCATTTGATGACACCGGTGATTGACGATACGTCCG
>JBDGPI010000030.1:10661-11379 GCA_042219765.1 Salsurabacterium abyssinicum (SeqCode) | reverse complement strand
CCAAGGTCCTCAAGTGGGCTGTGCGAGAGATGGAAAACCGCTACGAGAAACTGTCCGAAGAGGGAATGAGGGATATTGCTTCCTACAACGAGAAAGTAGCCGGAAAGGACGGGAAGGAAAAAATTCCTTATCTGGTCATTATCGTCGACGAACTTTCCGACCTGATGCTGACCAATCCCAAGGAGTGTGAACAGGCTATCACCCGGCTTGCACAGATGGCCCGGGCCGTCGGTATACACATGGTACTGGCAACCCAGCGTCCCTCCACTGACGTTATAACCGGATTAATCAAAGCAAACATGCCGGCCCGTCTTGCCTTCAGGGTTTCCAGTGGGACGGATAGCCGGGTGATCCTCGACGAAAACGGGGCCGAAACCTTGCTCGGCAACGGTGATTTGCTTTACTTGTCGTCGGATGCTCCCCACCCCGAGAGAGGCCAGGGGTCCTTCATCTCCGACGAGGAAACCAAGGAACTCATTAAATTTACCAAGCAACAATTACGTCCCAGTTACGTTGATAAATCGGATCTGTTTGGTTCCTCGTCCTCCGGGGGCGGTAATTTTGAGGAGACCATGGACGACGAATATTACGACGACGCAAAGAAGCTCGTTATTGAACGACAGAAAGCCTCCGCATCCATGTTGCAGCGGCGGTTTCGTGTGGGGTACAACCGGGCGGCGCGCATGATTGACGCCATGGAAGAAGAAGGAATCGTGGG
>JBDGPI010000030.1:5530-10651 GCA_042219765.1 Salsurabacterium abyssinicum (SeqCode) | reverse complement strand
GTACTCGCCGTCGCCGATGGCGTCGACGTCGTCGGCGTCCTCGACGGTCCGGAGGCGGTCGACCCACTCGTGGGCGCCCGTCGCGGGGTCCACGGTCTCGACGACGCTGATTCCGGGTTCGGTCGTCGCCACCAGCAGGTCGCCGTCCGCCGTCCGGTCGACGTCGTACGTCCACCACCGGCCGGCCGGGAAGTCGTCGTGGACGCCGACGAATACTTCGACGAGAACGATACTGACGATGGTGAGTAGGTTCGGCGGGGTGCTGGGGCTCATGGGGTTACTTGTACTCCTGCCGGTTACACCGTCTCTGGCCTACACCAGCGAGGATTTCGTGACGGAGCTAAAGACGAAATTTCGCACCACTTCGAGTATTTTTCTGAAGGCTCGATCCACTGGCCTGGACCTATCCGCGGAGTCCAGTCGCATGGACTTCGGTGACACCGCCACAATAGTACTTGCTTACTCCTACCCGAATCAGTACCTTCAGGTCGTTGACGGGCAATCAAACAAACGGCAGTATCTGATGATCAAAAATGACTCCATGGCCATTAGTTACCCTCACCTTGATTACTCCGAGAAACGGACCATTTCCAAACGACAGCGACGATCCCTGCTCGTCCGAAACGTTCCCATTGCCGGAGCGATTATGGGATTAACCTCCGGTGAAGTTCCCCACGATTCAATCGACGTGACTACCGGTGACACGGAACTCACCGTAGTAGTGCACAAATATCGTGAGGATCTCCCATTCAAACGGGTTGAAGCAAGGTTCAGACGGGATAATTTACAACCGGTTTATTTTATACTAGAAGGTAAAAGAAAGTTTAGAATTGATATAGTACACTACGAAGAGGAAAAACGGTTTCCCGAATGGATAGAGGACGCTCTCTTAAAATTTGACTTCAAGCAATTGGAGGATGGCCCGTTATGAATTCCCTGGGATCGCACCTTCAGGAAAAACGGGAGGAGTCAGGGTACAGTATCGATGAAGTGGCCGAAGCCACGAATATTGCTCCTCACTACATCCGGGCCATCGAAAGCCACGATTTCTCCCAGTTTCCAGCGGATGTATACGCGAAAGGTTTTATCAGGACCTACGCTAAATTTCTGGATCTGGATGCACAGTCGCTGGTTATGGAATACTCGCTGAACTTTGAAACCGACGAAGAGGAAACGGAAACATCCGATAGATCCCGTCAGTTCATTTACTGGGCAGCCGTATCAGTCCTTCTGATTATAGGAGTCGGACTGGTGTTTCTCCGGTTTGCCTGGCTTGATCCAGACACTGCCCGGACGCAACAGCCTATTGTACAACCGACGGCCCCTCCAGTAGCGTCCACCGAACATTCCAAGAAAGAGGTTAACCTCCGAAAGGATCCCGAGCAATTAAGCCTTAAAGTCGTGGCCTCGTCCAAAACCTGGGTTTATGCCGTTTTTGATGGATTGCGCAAGAAGGAATTTATGTTTCAACGCGGCGATGAGATGACCTGGGAGGCGAAGGACACAATTCGGGTGCGTCTCGGTAACGCTGGTGGACTGCGACTGTTTCACCGGGGAAAACCACTCCCGAAACTCGGTCAAAGTGGTGAAGTAGCCGATAAAGTCATAACCCTGAAAGGTGATTCCATACGAATTAAGACGCCGGGCGCCAGTGATAATTCATGAGCGTGGAGGTTAACCTGCCAAATCGCCTGACACTGCACCGTTTTTTGATTTCAGTATCGTTTTTATTCTGCCTCGTTAACTACGACAGAATCAACTGGCTTATGGCTGCGCTCTGTCTCTTTGTTGCGGCGGGTGTAACGGATATTTACGATGGTTTGCTTGCCCGTCGGTACGACGAAGAAACGGATTTCGGCCGTTTCATGGATCCCCTGGCCGATAAATTAATCACTATGATCGCCTTCGTTTATTTCATTCAAATTCCCGAATTACGCTGGCCGGCCTGGCTTGTGATCTGCTTAGTTGCCCGGGAGCTTGCCGTCAATAGCCTCCGAACGCTGGGAGCCAACCGGGATAAAGTCCTATCGTCAACTACGTCAGGGAAGTACAAGACCGCCGTACAGATGTGCGGAATCGGGCTGGTGCTTCTGGGATTGGTTTTCTTTCGCCTCGGGTGGGTTGCCCGGGAGTGGCTCGAGGGTGTTTCCTGGACGACAATGTTTCTGGTATTGATATTAACCATCTACAGCGGATTTGAATACTACTGGCGAAACTGGCCGATGCTCTGGTTATCCTCATTGCACTCGTCCTGAAGGGACCCGATCTCGCTTATCACGATCCAGTGACTATTTAAAAATACTTATGGACCGCTGGCTGTTCCCGGTCAATTACTCGGGATTAAGCTTCAGGATGTCTGGTTGGTACAGTAAAAATACCGTTTCACCTGAATAATACCTCTGGTGGTTACGACCAATAATGGCCCGTAAATACATGCCCTGGTACGTTTATACCTGCGAAGGGTACGGATTGGGTAGACTTCCCGTGGCCCCTGGGACCTGGGGGAGTCTTGGAGCAACGATTCTATATTCAGGCGGATATAAGGTATTACCAGTCTGGATGCTGGGTCTTTTGACCGGGTTGCTGTTAGTTGGATCAATTCCACTCTGCAACTGGGCGTCCCTGTACCTGGCTCAGCAGGATCCGAGGAACGTTATACTTGATGAAATCGTTGGTCAGTGGATAGCGTTATTCCCGTTATTCTGGTTTCCGCATTGGCCCCATTCAATCTGGGCTGGGTTCCTGGCGGGGTTTTTCTGTTTCCGGGTCTTCGACGTCTTGAAAATTTTCCCCATAAACTACCTCCAGAACCTCAAGGGAGGTTGGGGCATTGTAATGGACGATGTACTTGCCGGAGCGTTCGCCAACGGGACGCTGTTTTTAACCGCTCTGTACGTCCTTTAGAGTTTGATGCTTATTCGAAATTCTAAAAAATATGTTACTTTAATACGATTCATCTGGCTCTATTCGTGGAATAAATCATACTTTCCCTGAGTTGGCGTAGAGGCTTAAGAACTGTTTCTTGCCGTTTTTCGGATTTCCTTGCTTCCAAACTCAACGGAGGAACTGTCATCATGAATAATTTTAAAACACTTATGCTTTTGACCGGTCTGACGCTCTTTTTTATCGTCTGCGGTCAGATGCTTGCCGGACCCGGCGGTATGGTGGTTGCCTTTGTTTTAGCCGTTGGGATGAATTTTGTCATGTACTGGTACGGTGACAAAATTGTACTCAAGCAGTATAACGCCGAGGAAATAACGGAGGAGAAGGCCCCTAAATTACACAAAGTGGTTGGACGGCTTGCGGAGAAGGCCGGAATACCAAAGCCCGCCGTCTATCTGGTGCCCGAGAGTACGCCCAACGCTTTTGCTACCGGTCGGAACCCTAAGAATGCATCGATTGGTGTTACCAAAGGCATACTGGAACTGTTGAACGAGGATGAGCTTGAGGCTGTCATTGCGCATGAACTCAGCCACGTCTACAACAGGGACACGTTGATTAACGTCGTGGCTGCCTCCCTGGCCGGTGCAATCTCCATGCTGGCCACGATGGCCCGATGGGGTGCTATCTTTGGTATGGGCGGACGGGGCCGGGACAATAATATTATTGTTTTGCTGGTGATGAGTATAGTTGCTCCCCTGGCCGCCATGATCATTCAGATGGCTATTTCTCGAAGCCGCGAGTACAAAGCGGATCGATCCGGTGCGGAACTCTGTGGGAAACCAATGCAATTGGCCAGTGCACTGAAAAAAATGGAGCAGGCGGCCGAACGCAAACCCATGCAGAGCGGCAGTCAGGAAACGGCTCACCTATTCATCGTTAATCCCTTTTCAGGGGGGAACTTTCAGTCTCTTTTCAGCACGCATCCATCGGTTGAGGATCGAGTCAGTGAGCTCGAAAAAATTGCGAAAGGTCTATAACGATGACCGAAGCGGTTTATCCCGGTAGCCTTGACCCGATAACGCTGGGTCACCTCGACTTAATCGACCGTGCGAGCCGCATCTTTGACGATATTCACGTGGCTGTCGTAACGAATCCCTCCAAAAATCCATTGTTTTCGAGCGATAAACGGGTTGAGTTGATCAAAGAGGTCACCTCCGATCGTCCGATGGTAACCGTCGGAAGTTTTGATGGGCTTCTGGTCGATTATATCAAGCAGCGTCAGTCGCAGGTGATTCTTCGCGGTTTGAGAGCTCTTTCGGACTTCGAGTACGAGTTTCAGATGTCGATGATGAACAAGCGACTGGCGGAGGACGTGGAAACCATTTACATGATGACCGGCGAGGACCATAGCTTTGTTAGTAGTTCCCTCGTTAAGGAAGTGGCCGAGTACGGAGGAGACATCGACTCCCTCGTCCCGGGGCCCGTCAAGGAAGCTCTCGCCGACAAATTCGAGGCGTGTAATTAATGTTTGCCGATAACGTTAAGACGGAGGCTCGCACCCGATCGGGATCTCTCGTTTTTCCCGAAGGCAATGATGACCGGATCGACGAGGCATCGAAGCGGCTCATCGACGAAGGCATTGTCGATCGGCTGCTGGTTATTAGTTCCGAAACCAGTTATAACCACCCGAATATTGAACGGATCGATCCCCAGGATTATCCTCAACACTCCCGTGTACGTGATCTGCTGTCCGATCGGTTTGAGGACCTCGATGCCGACGAGATCAGCGACTATTCCACGGAACCGTTGTTTGTCGGAGCTGCTCTGGTAGAACTCGGCGAAGTAAATGGCATGGTGGCGGGAGCAGCCCATCCGACGGCGTCCGTTCTCAGGGCGGCACTGAAGTGCCTTGGAACCCGAGAGGGGGAGGATGTCGTTTCCAGCAGCTTCGTAATGGAATTGGACGACGATGATCTTGGGACCGACGGACTTATGATTTTTTCCGATCCGGCCGTTTTACCCAATCCGGACCGGGAACAGCTCGTTGACGTCGCCAAAGGCGCTGTCCGGACCTACGAAAATTTGATTGGGCAGGAGGACCAGCCCCGGTTGGCCTTCCTTTCGTTTTCGACCCGTGGGAGCGCCGATCACGATGACGTCGACAAGGTCCGAGAGGCTTACGAAACTTTCAACCAAGAGTACCCTGAGGTCCTCTCCGACGGTGAACTTCAGGTCGAT
>JBDGPI010000030.1:3074-5520 GCA_042219765.1 Salsurabacterium abyssinicum (SeqCode) | reverse complement strand
AACGAAAAGCCCCCGAGAGTGATCTGGCGGGTCAGGCCAATATTCTTGTTTTTCCTGACCTCGACGCCGCGAACATCGGCTACAAACTGGTGCAGTGGCTTGGCGGAGCGGGGGCCTATGGGCCTTTCTTGCAGGGGCTCGACGGGGTCGTAAATGATCTGAGCCGTGGGTGTAGCGTGGATGATATAATAACTGTTAGTGCCGTGAGTGTGATTCAGGGAACGGATTAAGTCTCCTGATTCATTCCTGAAGGATTTCGGTTGACTCTCATTTTTTGTGTTTTTTATAATCACCTAACTTTTTACGTTTCTTTTGGTGTGAATGCCCGTGGAAATTGATGTATCTACAGTCCTGAAAAGTAGTGGCAACACCCGTGAGTACCGTGAAGTCTGGGAACCCGAGGAGTTAGATCTCCACAACGAGCTATACCGGCTTGAGAATCCGCTCCAGGTTGTTCTGTTCTTTTATAATGCCGGTGGTGTAATTGAGGTAGACGGGTCCTACGGCGGTGTTCTCAACTATCATTGCACCCGGTGTCTTACGTCCCTCAACGACCAGCTTGACGGTTCCGTGAGCGCCCGCTTTTATCCGCCGGAGAAGGAAATCACCAAGGATATGCAGGCCGATGCGGAAAGTGACCTTTACCTCGGTAACTACACTGAGGACGAGACCGTTGAAGCCGGGCGTGTTATACGGGAAAATATCGTTCTCGATCGACCGATGCAAATCCTGTGTAAGTCGGACTGTGCCGGGCTCTGCCAGGAATGTGGCCAAAACTTAAATGAGTCCGACTGTGGTCACGATCAGGAAAGTGTGGACCCGCGTCTGGCCGGCCTTCAAGACATAGACCTTTCGGACGACGATGAATCTGAATAACCCCTAACTCATTGAGTGAGATGACTTCTGGAGGAGTAACTGATGGCAGTTCCTAAGTACAAAAAGTCAAAATCGAAAACACGCCAAAGAGTTTCCGAGTGGGAAAAACTTGATGAACCCTCGCTGTCCGACTGTTCCAATTGCGGTGAGGCGAAACACCCCCACCAGGTCTGCATGGACTGCGGGTATTACGACGGACGTCAGGTAATAAGCGTCTCCGATAGCGAAGACTAACTGCTTCATCGATGTCCTCGTTTCGGGTAGCACTTGATGTCATGGGGGGGGATAATGCCCCCGAGGTGGAGCTTCAGGGGGCCAGGAAGGCCCTGAGAGAGGATCGCATTGATCTGCTTCTTGTAGGGCCGGAGGACCGAATTCGAGATGAACTCTCGGATCTTCCCGAAAACTCGGGGTCCTACGAGGTACTTCATGCATCGGAGTACGTCCGCATGGACGAAAATCCGGTGGAAGCGGTCCGCAAAAAGAAGGATGCTTCCCTCCTGGTTGCCGCCGACGCCGTTGAAGATGGCCGGGCGGACGTCCTCGTCAGCGCTGGCAACACTGGAGCGGTTATGGCGGCCACCAAGATTAAATGGGGGGTCCAGAAGAAGATTGACCGACCGGCAATTGGTACCCTTCTTCCAGTTGTAAAAGAGAGGGGGGGACATAACATCCTCATTGATGCCGGTGCTAACGTTGACTCCACGCCTCTACAATTGGCTCAGTTCGGTCTCATGGGGAAAGTTTTTTCGGAGACCGTCCTTTCGAAAAATAACGCCACCGTGGGACTGCTCAATGTCGGGGGGGAAGCCCGTAAGGGTAACAATCTTACCCGGGACGCCTATGATCTGCTAAAGAATCAGCCCTACGACTTTGTCGGAAACATTGAGGGTGGGGAAATCGTCAAAGGGGCCGCCGACGTGATCGTGTGTGATGGTTTTGTCGGTAATGTTGCTTTAAAAGTCGGGGAGGGGGTTACGGAGACCCTCTTCTCCTTCCTTCGACAGAAAATCAAGGGGACCCTGCGAGGGAAACTTGGTGGATGGCTACTTAAACCGATCTTCAAATCATTGAAGGGTCTTGTCGATCCGTCCGAATACGGTGGTGCCCCTCTGCTGGGACTTCGTGAGGGCTGTATAATTGCTCACGGTAGCAGCTCGCCTAAAGCAATTAAAAACGCTCTTGGCAAAGCTCGTCTACTGGTTGAAAATAATTGCAATCAAGTAATTGGTGAAAGAATCGGTACCTTGAACTTACCGGAGTCGTAATTATGAGTCCAAACCCTGTTATTGTCGGAACCGGATCCCACGCTCCTGAACGTGTCATGCCCAACAAGGAACTCGAGGAAATGGTCGATACGAGCGACGAATGGATCCAGAAACGGACCGGTATAAAACGCCGTCACATTGCCGATGAGGACAAAGCGTCCTCGGACCTCGGTTTCGAGGCCGCCAAAGAAGCACTCGAGGACGCCGATATGGAGGCCGAGGAACTGGATCAAATTGTTGTGGCTACAAGTACTCCGGATATGTTGTTCCCGGCCACCGCGTGTGTCCTTCAGGATAAGCTG
>JBDGPI010000030.1:2358-2996 GCA_042219765.1 Salsurabacterium abyssinicum (SeqCode) | reverse complement strand
TCTCTTCGGTGACGGTGCCGGAGCCGTTGTCCTCCAGGATCGTGAGGACGTTGGTTACGAAGGAATTGCCGGAATGGACTTACATGCCGACGGTAGCCTGGGAGACATCTTAATGCGACCCGCCGGTGGTAGTGCCATGCCGATTACCGAGGAAATCCTTGAAATGGGCAAACAGTACACGGAGATGGACGGCCCGGCGCTCTTTAAAGTGGCCGTTCGACGCATGGGGGAAGCCGCACAACATACACTCGAAAAAGCGGGACTCGAGCCGGCTGATATTGACTGGGTGGTTCCGCACCAGGCGAATTTACGCATTATTGAAGCCATCAAAGAGCGGCTCGACGTTCCCGATGAAAAAGTGGTAATCAACGTCGACGAATACGGCAATACCTCCGCTGCCTCGGTCGGGCTCGCTCTCGACGAAGCCTACCGGGATGGCCGAATTCAATCCGGGGACACGGTGCTGATGGTTGCTTTTGGAGCCGGGTTGACCTGGGCGGGCTGCGTGGTGCGCTATCCGTGACACGAGCTTTTGTTTTTCCCGGCCAGGGGTCGCAGTACGTTGGAATGGCTATGGATGTTGTCGACAGCGAGGATTCGGACTGGTTTGACGACGTCTGTGACCAGGTTGAACTACC
>JBDGPI010000030.1:0-2348 GCA_042219765.1 Salsurabacterium abyssinicum (SeqCode) | reverse complement strand
TTGAAAAATTAATGACTGACGGTCCACCCGAGGAACTCGAGCAGACTGAAATTACCCAGCCGGCCGTGTTTCTGGCCAACCATATTTTTTACCGATACTTGACTGGGGCAGGCGTTACGGCCGAATACTTTGCCGGGCACAGCCTCGGCGAGTACAATGCGCTGGTCGCCGGCGAGCGGTCTACCTTTGAAGACTTACTGCACGTCGTTCTTCAGCGTGGTAAAGCGATGGCCGAAGCCGCCGGTCAGGTCGACGGTGGAATGGCGGCCGTTCTTAAAATGGATCCCGATCCCTTGCGGGAACTCTGTGAGGAGGTTTCGTCGGACGATTCCATCGACGGGACCGTGGAGGTTGCCCTCTTTAATTCACCGGGCCAGATCGTGGTGTCCGGGTCGAGTCAAGCAATTGATGCCGTTGTGGATCGAGCCAAAGAACAGGGGGCCCTGAAGGCAGTCCCCCTTGATGTTTCTGGACCCTGGCACAGTCAGTACATGCAGCCCGCCGAAAACCCACTTAGTGATGCTCTGAAATCAGTTGACTGGAACCTGTCCGGCCCTCCGGTCATTACAAATGTTACCGCTGATCCACTTGACGGCTCCCCCAATGAAAATCTCGTTCAACAGCTAACGCAACCTGTTCAGTGGATTGCCAGTATTGAATATCTTCTCGACGAGGGTGTGGATGAATTCGTTGAGGTTGGACCGGGCGATGCTCTGGAAGGCATGATCAATCGCATCGTCAGGGGCACGGACCACGATCCGGACGTTTACACCACTGATACACTCGAGGAAACGAAATCCGTTGTGGAGGAGCTCAAACAATGACAGAAATTTCGTCCCAGAATGTGATCGTGACAGGGGCAAATCGTGGTATAGGAAAAGCAATTTCACGCCAGTTTGCCGAAAAGGGCGCGACGGTCGGTCTGCTTGGACGTCGAAGGGACGCCGTTGAGGAGACAATTGAGGAACTTCAGGCTGAGACCGGTAACGAGACCCTCAGCCCGATCGTTGCGGATGTTTCCGACTTCGAGAAGACTGACGAAGCCGTTGGTAACTGGATAGAGGAACAGGATGGTGTTGATACGCTCGTCAACAACGCCGGGATCAACCGGGACGGGCTTATGATGCGCATGAAGGAGGACGACTGGAACGACGTCCTCGACATTAACCTCGACGGTACCTTCAACTGTTCCAAAGCTGTGATTCGAAATATGATACGCAACCGCTGGGGTCGGATCATTATGATCTCGTCCGTGGCCGGTCTGCGGGGGAACCCCGGTCAGGCGAATTATTCCGCCTCCAAATCCGGGATGATCGGTCTCTGTAAGTCAATTGCCCGGGAGCTGGGATCTCGTAATATCACTGCTAATACGGTAGCCCCCGGTTACATAGAAACTGATATGACCGAAGAACTTCCCGAGGATCAGAAAGAGGGTATTCTTGAGGCGACTCCGCTGGAACGCTTCGGCGAACCCGAGGAAATTGCCGACTGCGTGACGTTTCTGGCCAGCGAAAAGGCGGATTTTATCACCGGGGAAGTTGTCCGGGTCGACGGCGGCATGGCTATGTGAAAGGATATTGTTTTTGATTCAGTCCGTGTTAATCTACCTTCATCAATAATGAATTAAAGGTCTACGTTCTCAAAATTTTTTCGGAGGTGCTTTGTAATGTCAGTTGAAGAAAGAGTTCACAAAGTCATTGAGGAACAGCTTGGAATTGATGAGTCCGAAATTACGGAAGACGCATCGTTCGAGGAAGATCTCGGGGCTGATTCCCTGGATCTTGCGGAACTGGTCATGGGATTTGAGGAAGAATTCGACGTTATTATCCCTGACGAAGAAGCCGAACAGATTACAACTGTTGGTGAAGCAGTCGATAAGCTGGAGTCCCTTCAGTAAATTAGTGGGGTCCACCTAGTATTATGGAACGCAGAGACGTCGTAGTTACCGGTGCCGGCGCCCTGGCTCCCAACGGTTCCACCCGGGAAGAATTCTGGTCCGGGGTGAGCAACGGTGTCAGTGGAGTCCAGGACATTTCCGACAGGCTCAGAGACGACGAGGAATTCCCCGTGCAGTTCGCTGCCGTGGTCGATGGTTACGATTCGGACGATTATTTTTCGACCAAACAGGCTAAGCGGCTTGATCAGTTCGTACAATTCGGCATCATAGCTGCCGAAGAGGCCATAGAGGACGCGGGTTTTGACCTGGAGGATCCCGAGTACGATTCCAAGCGAGCCGGTGTGGTCTACGGGTCCGGAGTCGGCGGTTTACAGACCCTCGAGGAACAGCACGAGCGGTTCCTCGAACGGGGACCCCGTCGAGTGTCACCGTACCTTGTGCCCAAATTTAT
>JBDGPI010000029.1:0-8894 GCA_042219765.1 Salsurabacterium abyssinicum (SeqCode) | reverse complement strand
ACCCCCCAGGTCCGTTTTCGGCATGAGTATACTGAATTCCTCACCGCCGAAACGACAGGAGAGATCCGAGCTCCTGACTTTATCCTGAATGAGGGACCCCATTGTCTCCAGTACTCGATCACCGATGGGGTGTCCGTAGGTATCGTTAATTTGTTTGAAATGATCAAGGTCGATCATCGCCAGGCAAAGACTGTTGTTGTAGCGTTCGCTGCGTTCGAACATAAGTTCAGCCTGATTGCTAAATTCACGCCGGTTGTAGAGCGAGGTCAGTTGATCGTGGGTGGCAAGGTGTTCAATTTTCTGATGCTGAATCTGTAAACGCCTGTCGTTGATGTATGTGGTGTAGTCGTAGTAATAGATTGAGTGACCGACTATCGTGTTGAGGATAATGACTGTATTCCAGAGAGGTACAAAGCCGTGGAAGTGTTCGAAGTGCAGATTTGCGGGATTTGCAAGGATGTAAAACCCCACAAACAGCCCCGTCCAGGTCGCGGACACGATCAACCGTTCAAAGAAATCGATGCTCATGACCATCGCGTATATTGGTAGGATAAAAACCATGAAGTCAAACCAGGGGTAACCCAGTCCCTTGTTCGAACCAATCAGGTATCCGGCAATGACGACGTTGGACGCGATGAGAGCAAAGTAAAATAAGTTGAGGTTCTCCCGAAGCATCTCTATTTTTTCCAGGAGAAAGATAGCAATAATTGACGCTACAACCGTCATGCTTCTCCAGAAGGCGAACGTGTAAACCATTGCGGAGGAGCGGTTGAGAAGGAAATCCTCCGGCCAGAAAATCGTGATTAGGAATGCATTGGCCCCGAGGAGTAACTGCATGCGCCGTGTGGAAATCGGCCGCATGTGAATTTTGAACATCTGGTAGATGAGGTTGGATTTACCGGAGAAGAAAATGTACTCGGAAAGAAACTCTTTAATTGTTTCGAGCAGGGATGTCGATTCATCGCTTGTCTGGGACTGTGGGGCTGAGGCAGTCTCAGTAGAAGACATTAAATACGATACCCTCAAGAGTATTTTGAACGGGTGCTATTTCATATTCCACTACATATCATGCTATCCTTAAATATGAATTAATCCGGCCAATTAGTAAACCATCACACTGGGATATATTTCGCTGTGAGGCTGTGATCGATAATTCTCAACTTACTATATTAACCGTTATGGTCAAGTCCGATTGTTGTATGACGCCGAAAAGATGCATTCACTCCTCCCAAACTGTCAATTTTACGTCCATGTATCCATTTTGATCCCCGGGCTTCTTTAAAATCTCCTGGTGATCGTCGCTTGGCCGGTGATCCTCGGGGGCTGGATCGGGTTCAGGATTTTGCAGTTCATTCGGCGAGTTCAGCGGGATTTTAATCGTGTCTTTGGATAGTTCGTGCAGTGACTTCTCCCCGGCGGCTATTACCTTCTGCGGGCCGGAGAGGAGGTAACTGGCCATTGAGGTCCCCAGGTCCATCAGATCGCTCAGTGTCCGCCAGGTGACGGAACTTTCCCGGGCAAATGATCGGCCCAGCAGGTCTCCGGCCTCCCCGAGATCAACGTCGCCCTCGTCGTCGAGTGGAAGAACCGAGATCGAAAACACGAATGACCCTTCGATGTCCTCCTTGAAGAGTAATTTCTTCTTCAGGGGGACATCCGTCCAATCAACGTCCTCGCCGACACGGTTCGGCAGTGGTAGAACCGTTTTTCGGTTTTCAATTCGGGGCCGAGGCCAGATGAGTTCACATCGGATCAGGTAAGGGGGCGTCGTATAGCCCTTTTCCTCAATTTTCCAGCGTTCGACGCTGAATTCGACAGTCCGACGGGGAGTTTTCATTAATGAACTCCTTTCCTTGGTACAGTACCATTACGTTCAGAGGGCCACTTTACCGATTCCAGATAGGCTTGTGAAGCTATTTTTGGTACGTGCGCTGGAGATTTGGGCCTGACTGTCTTGTACGGGCTGTTTCTTTCGACACAAAGTGCCTTTAAACTGAACTTTCGACTTTACAGATTGGACACTCGTCACACTTCTTGTGTGCGAGCTATTTTTGAGGGATTTCTCAGGAAAGGGATAACTATGTCCAAGCCATTTTCGTACTGGAAACGCCTACCCCCAAAGTATAATGGATCGTACCTTTCGGTGATCGAGATACCGAGCGGCGAGAAAGTCAAGTACGAGTACAGCAAAGACCTGGATGTGCTCATCCTAGATCGGATTCTCTACAGTTCCGTTCACTATCCCGAGAATTACGGTTTCGTGCCCTCGACGCTGGCGGATGACGGGGACCCGCTTGACGTTCTCGTGTTCTGTCAGGAGTCGATTGAACCGATGACCGCCGTGGGTTTTACCCCTGTTGGCGGGTTGGAGATGATCGACGAGAAGGGGCTCGACCACAAGATTTTTGCCGTGGCCTCCCAGGATCCTCAGTACAAGGACTACAACGATATTGATGACTTACCGAACCACAAGACGGAGGAGATCCGTCAATTTTTCGAGGATTACAAGCAACTTGAGGACAAGAAAGTCGAACTCGATGAATTTTACGGACCCGACCGAGCCGAGAGGATCGTCGATGAATCCATTTCCAATTTCCGTGAGTCGTTTCCGGAGGAAACCGATCACTGGTAGGTAGTAACATAGGACCCCAATTCCATTCGGGCGTATAATAAGTGAATAACTTCAGTTTCAATGGCTATTCCGGGCTCAAAATCTTTTATACTTTTACTGGAGACTGTCGTAATTGTTTTAAAAACGATAGCCATCGGTGTTAATGTGAGGAAAGTCGCCGACTTGGAATTTCCCGGGGGGACGTTCGTATGAAACCTTTACTGTATAAATTTTCTCGGACACCTACAGTTCGTCTTCAACATACTTTTTCAACCGTAATGGATCCGCTGTCCTCAGTCTTTCCAACAATCCCTACTCCAACACGTAGATTAATGATTATGTGACACAGGCCATTTGAGGGGGTTCCTTGTATGAATGCACCATCCAGTACAGACACTGGCGGTATTGAAACGGATGCTCTAATCATTGGGGGTGGAATTGCGGGTCTGACGACTGCAGTCGCACTGGCTCGCGAGGGACTCGAAACGGTCATTGTCGAGAAAAAGTCCATTCTCGGAGGACGGGCCCGGAGTTGGACGGACGATAAGACCGGTGATCCCATTCACATCGGACCGCATATTTTCACCAGTGAATATCCCAATTTCCTAAATTTACAGGACGTTATTGATGCACGGGGGACGATCGTCTGGCAGAACGATCCATTTCTGCACATGGTTGACGGACAGAAAAAACTACCGAAACGACGTTCCAATTGGATTCCCACGCCCTTCAAGTACGTACCGAGCGAAATGCAGGATAACTCGTATTCCAGTAAAAGCCTCTGGAACAACTTAATAGTCCTCGCGTACGTGCTCACGATGGACGACGAGGATCTCGAGAAGCTTGACCGAATAAATGCATACGCGTTCCTCAAGGCGATGGGAGTGGACGATCCGTTTATTGACAACGTCTGGCGATTTTCGTGCCGGTCGATCATGAACATGCCCCTCGAGATGTGTTCGGCGGCTGCGTTATTCCGTTTTTACCGTATGTTTGTCGGCTACTCCGACTACGACGTTGGTTTTCCGGACGGCGGTCTGGGGGACACGTTTGTCCCACAGTCTCGTGAACACCTCGAGGAACACGGCGGAAATATTTTGATGGAGCGGGAGGTTCAAGAGCTCCTGGTTGACGATGGTGGGGTTAAAGGGGCACTCCTTGCGGATGGTACCAGTATTCGTGCGGACTATACCGTCTCGGCGATTCCGGCCAAGCCGCTCCAGACGATCGTTCCCCGAGAATGGGAGCGGAACCACGACTATTTCGGTCAACTTGGCCACATGGAACCCTGTCCGTATATTAGTCCTTACATCTGGTTCGACCGGAAATTGACCGATCTGAAATTCTGGGCCCGCTCCTACCAATACGAAGACCTAAACACCGATTTTTACGACATGTCCAACATCATTACCGACCGCAAGGATCAGTCGTCACTGATAACGAGTAATATTATTTATAGCCGGAGAGTCGCCGACCTGAGCGACGAGGAGATCGTCGAGGAAACGGTGAGAGAAATTTCGGAATTTCTGCCGGAAGCAAAAGGTGCTACCGTCGAACACTCAGTTGTTAACCGTATACCACTGGCCATCCACTGTCCGTACCCTGGGGTGGAGTCCCGGCGGGTGAATCAGGAGAGTCCCATCGACGGGCTCTACGTAGCGGGGGACTGGACGGACACGAACCTGCCGTCGTCCATGGAAGGTGCCGCTAAATCAGGTTGGATGGCCGGGGAAGCCATTCTTGAGCAGGAGAACATTACCAGGGATCTGGTAATGCCCCAACGGGAAATCGACGGGATGGCATACTGGATCAAACAGTTTGGCCAGCGACCGCCTTTCAAACAGATCCGGAAGTGGTTACCGGTGGCCGACCTTCCATCCTGGCATACGTCCCTTCCTAAATTCTGGCGCTAAGATTAAGACGAAATATTCGTTACTGCCTGAGGAGCCCACATTGTCGGAATTTAACTAAATCCTAACTCGGATAAAGGGAAGAGGATAATCCGTAGAGGACTCACTCCGAAAGCCTCAAACGGTATAACTTCGTCCGGTTATTGTTGCGAACCGGTTTTGCCAGATTTTATTTTCTGGCAGGGATGATGTTTTAACGCTGAGCCTGGCTGTTTAAATGAGTTTTGGTTCCGGGGCGATTAGTGGATTCTTAAAGCGTAGTGGATTGGGTTTCATCACCGGCGTCCGGAGCATTACCATTAATTGTAATATCAACGGTTTCTTCTGAACCCGAATTTGAGGTATTCACACCGGTGTAAACAAAGGTAATGCTGTCGTGTTTTTCGATATTGTAATTCCCGGTAAGTGTGATGACGAGGTTCGATTCATCGTTGCTAACCCCGGAAACGTCGCCGGTGGCGTTTTTTTCGTAGTTACCGTCGTTGTCCTTATCGATTCTCACATCGAATGATTCTTCCTTTACGCCCGATGGATCCACACCGGACGGATAGCTGACGGAGAGTTTATTTAACGAATTACCGATTTCGTAACTGCCATCGCCGTCTCCCGTACACCATGAAACCCCGTGGATGGATTTACTCTCGGCGTTAGGCGTAAAAGTCGTTAACTGGACTCCACCTTTGGTGGCATCCTTGTTCGAGCCGCAGGGGATAGGATTTTTCAGAAGCATTTTACGGGCTATTCTTGTCTGACTACCTTTGGCGTTGTCGGGAGCATTCTCACCGATTGCCATGTAATCATCGGAGAGTGCCGAGATTGCAGCGATCGTAACGACTGTCAGAAGTGCAATCATCAGCCCGTATTCAATCATTCCCGCCGCGATGTCCGAACGAAGGATGAACATGGTAAAAGTACTTCCTTTTACAGTTGTAGGAGTCTTTTTATTTTTGACTTAAAATTTTAAAAAGATCATTACTCAAACCCCAAGGATGGACTTAGGGGAAGGAGAGTAAGGTAGATTACCGAATCGCAACGGGTTGTTAACGGGAATTATTCCGAACATTTTGACTGTTAAGATTACCGCAAAAGTACTCCTATCCCGCCAATTTATTCGCGGAGCTCAGTTGTTTTGGTTTTTACACTCCGAAAAATCAATAAAATGGAGCTTCTCGGTAGTTAAAAGTAACTCTAAGAAAGTTAATTTGGGTTTTGGTTTTCAGACAAAATCACACGATTAAAAATCCAAAATAAATACTAAATCTAACAGTTAGTCAGACTGATTTTTTGTGATGATTGCCAAATTTGCAATAATACGAAATGGTATCCGTGAAAGTAAATTTTTGTCCTAAGAAATCAATCTGAGACAATAAGTGATCGCTTATGAGAATGATTCATGCCACGGTTGACCCCGAATCGTCCGGATCCCTTGAAACCGCACTTGAGGAGGCTAATGCTACTTACTCTCGCATGCCCGCCGTGGACGAAGAAGGACGTCAGCTTTGGGTTATAGCGGTGGCGATGGATCAGGTTGAGCCACTGCTCGAGGCCATTCGAAGTAACCGTGACTCCCCTGAGGATTTTGTCGTCGTATCCGAGGTCGAAGCAATACTTTCCGACACCTTCGAGGAACACCAGGAGGAGGTCGAAGAAGAGGACGACGAAACTCAAACTCACAGAATTTCCCGTGAGGAATTGGTCACCAGGGCAGAAGCACTCTCCCGTGGCACATCAAATTTTATGCTTTTCACTATCATCAGTGGAATTGTTGCAACGGTTGGCCTGTTGACCAATAGTGCTGCCGTAGTGGTTGGAAGCATGGTCATTGCTCCGTTGATCGGTCCCGCGATGGCCTCGAGTGTGGCTACTGTCGTAAACGATAACGAGATGTTCTGGGACGGCGTCAAAACACAAACCACAGGAGTAGCCGTGGCAGTGATCAGTTCAGGGCTATTTGCACTTCTGTTGCGATTTACAATTTTGCCGGATGTGGAACTGCTTTTGCTTGAGCAGGTGGCCGAGCGGGTCCATCCAGGACCACTGGCACTGGTAGTAGCGTTAGGTGCGGGCATAGCTGGTGCTTTATCGATTACCTCAGGAATGTCCGCCGCTCTCGTGGGTGTTATGATAGCCGTTGCATTGATTCCGCCCGCCGCCGCGTTTGGCCTCGGCCTTGCCTACTACAGACCCGTTGTGGCGGTTAGTTCAGGTGTTCTCGTACTCTTGAATTTGTTTTCGATTAACCTGGCCGGTCTTGGGACGTTGTGGTTCAAGGGATACCGTCCGGAGCGCTGGTTTGAAACGAAGGTCGCCTGGAGTGCCACGCTTCGACGCTCGCTGTTTCTTGCCGTTATGGTTGTTTTTCTAACTGGTGCGCTTGCTTTTGCCACCTACCACGAACACGTGAATGCAGGTATCAAACAATCAACTACAAAGTATCTGGAAGAACATGACGTGGAGACCATGAATATCAGTATGGATTATGAGTTCAACTGGTGGTATCGCACACCTCACCGAATATCACTCCAGGCGATAAATCCTCCAGAAGGACTTGCGAACAACCTCCACCGTTACCTGGAACGAAAACAGAATCGCTCGCTGGAAATCCGGGTTATTGACGTATCAGTTACAATTGCCGGTGATGATGCTTGAGGTGGCTGTAGTAATTCTACCCTGAGATAACTCTCTGTTCGTTCCTAACGTTAATAAATTGCAATCTTTCTAAATAACTTTCCCCTGGTATCAGTTAAACGTCCTCGTCCTTGTAAACGAGGGATTCGTTACCGGGACAGGGGTTCGGGGGCGATTGACCCTTTGATGCCGCATCCCCCTCACCGGAGGCGGCCCCGCCACTTTTTCCACCATCGTAGTTGTACATCTTTGGTCCCGCCTTGAGGACGACGGTACTCAATTTTGTTTCCGAACTCCAGGCGATGGACACGGGTTCATTTTCCTCGTTGTGCTTCACGTCGGTAATTGTCACGTTGCCCGCCCTGTAGTTATCTTCAGTCGTGCAGAAGGCTGCAAAACTGATGGCTTTCGCTCCCGGTGGAGCCTCGGGGGCTTCCTGAGAAGTACTGCTTTGAGAACTGTTGTTATCACCAGTGTTATCGTCCGAATTCGAGTCGTCATTATCGGATTCATTACTCTCCTCCGAATCGTCTGGGTCATTGTTACTATCGTCATCGTCGTCAGCATCATTGTCGTCGTCAGCGTCTTCGTCGTCATCGGAATCGGAGTCATCCTCTTCGTCCGAGTCGTCGTTGTCGTCGGAGTCTTCGTCATCGCAGTCAGTTTCGCTATCCTCGTCGGTATCGTCGTCACTATCCTCATCGGTGTCATTATCATCGTCAGTGTCTTCGTCGTCATCGGAATCGGAGTCATCCTCTTCGTCCGAGTCATCGTCCTCGTCCTCATCATCGGAATCCTCACAATCACTATCGTCATCCTGGTCGGAATCGTCGTCACTGTCATCGTCATTACCGGAATCACTGTCACGGGAATTGTTATTACTTGAGTTATTATCAGTGTCATTGCCGTCGTCGGAATCGGAGTTGTCCTCGTCCGAATTGTCCTCTTCGTCCGAATTATCGGAGTCATCATCGCTGTCGTTGTTAGTGTCGTCGTTGGAATCCGTGTCGTCATCTGAGTCGGAGTTGTCGCTGTCGTCCGCATCCTCGGAGTCGTTGTTTGAATCATCACCGCTATCATTGCTGTCGTTCCGATCGTTTGAGTCATTGTTATCGTTGCCGGAGTTACCATTACTACCGGACGAGGAATTGGAATCATTGCTGGAGTTGTTATCGGAACTCTGGTTGTTATTACCGTTTCCAGAATTATTTTCGCTGGAATTATTATTGGATTGGTCATTGTTCGAATCCGAGGATTTCATGGCTAAGTCCACACTTTTCTTTCCGTCCTTCATTGTGTCGGCGTTTGGTTTACTCCCCAGCCAGAAGGTACCCTCCGATAGTGCGTAGACGCCCGTGATACCGATAACGGTTAAAAGAGCAACCATCAAAGCGTATTCAATCGTGCCCTGACCTGAGTCGTCGTAAAACATGAAACGACAGTCCTTAATTTAATCGGGAAATAGTCATCAGACGATTCAGAATACCTTCGATAAAAAAGAAACTAATTGGTAGTTAAACTAAAGAAAAAGTAAATAGTTTACAACGTAAAATGTCTCACTCCTTCGGAAAGATGTATTCACAGTTCTTTTTTGAACCAGTCTATGTGCACTGTTCGCAGGACTCCTGACTTCATCACTTCGTCTAGAGAATGAGTTTTCCGGACCCCACCAATCAGTCGGGTTGGAATAAGGAACTTGACCCGAAATCTTGGACCAGGGGGGTATGTGGATTGTGGTCGTGGAA
>JBDGPI010000028.1:4792-6194 GCA_042219765.1 Salsurabacterium abyssinicum (SeqCode) | reverse complement strand
GCCGATCGCTCACGAATCGGTATTCCTTCCTTCTGGCAACGAACCACCAATTCCGTTTCAAACATCCCACGTTCAAACACACACTTGTCCAAAATATGTTCGACGTCATCTTTTCTCAGGGCCTTAATACCGCGGGTGTCGGTTCCCTCGTATCCGATCAACCAACGAACCAGAAAGGAGTAACCCCGGGTAAGCAATCGCCGTAGAGGGGGCCTGTCGTCCTTCGATTCCGGTAAACACTTGGAGGATTGAACGACGGGGGTTTCTTCCAGCAACTGTAAACTCTCGTTGATAAATTCCTTGTCCCAGAAATCCACATGAACAATAAAATTCCAGTTGTGGGGGGATTTAACGAGTCCCGTCTTCTTGGCAAGTCCGACGTTGGCAGGACCAATATTATGAACGGTCAACTGATCGTAAGTTTTCTTGAGTTCATCCAGGATTTCCGGCGTACGATCGGTGCTTCCGTTTTCCACAACAATAATTTCGTAGGAAATATCTTTCTTGTCCAAAAACTCCGTTAATCCCTTTAACTGGGGACGCAGGATTTGCTCCTCGTTATACACGGGCATAACAAATCCCACGGTTCCATTGGGTCCCATTTCAAACGTCTCCCGGTTTCGTATTCCTTGGTTCAAATTCGTATAGTGTTCTATCCAAAGGAGCTTCTTTTACAAAAATCACAGCCAATCAACACGAAAAAAGGTTATATCCATAAATTCTCGATGAATGTTACCATCATTTTGAAAAGATTCATTGATCTCGTTGTGAACAAGTCCAATTGGAGACCAGAGGTATGCCTCCGAAAAACACGGTTTGTTTCCTACAAAAAGTTACCGGCATCGGGGGAACGGAACAACAGTTCGTTCGGCTCGGGCGGGGCTTCACGGAGGAAGGATGGAGCTGTCATTTCGGATTAATCACGGAATCATCCAACCCACAACCCGACTACCGTGACCGGTTGCTGGACGCCGGATGGACGGTACGTAACTTCACTCTTCTAAGACACCTTTCCTGGTCGTTAATTAATGAAATCAAGGAATGGTTAAAGACGATTGAACCCGATATCCTTAACACTCACTTAATTCACGGGGACCTTTACGGTCGACTGGCTTCCGGCGACCTACCCATAAAAAAAATCACGACCAAACACAACGACGATTCCTTCAAGCAAATTCCGGGATTCCCCGTCTTCAGCAAGTGGCTAAACGAGGAATACGACCGGGGAATTACAATCTCAAACCACCTTAAAACCTTTTACGAGGACACCCTCGGTATTACGTCCCTGGACTTCGAAACAATTCACTACGGCCTGGATCCGGATACGTTTACCGGTGACATTACGACGGAGAAGAATGACTATCCCTGGGAGAATGACGGGGACGTCGTACTGGGAATCGTA
>JBDGPI010000028.1:0-4782 GCA_042219765.1 Salsurabacterium abyssinicum (SeqCode) | reverse complement strand
ACGGCTTATCGAACAAAAGGGACACTCCGATTTACTCCGTACCTTTCGTGACCTAACCGAAGAACACGACCACGTACACCTCGTCGTTGTGGGAGACGGTCCGCTTGAAGACGAATTAAAAACACTAGCCGAGGATTATTCCATAGATGACTCCGTCACGTTCACGGGATTTCGTTCCGACGTTGCTTCTATTATGCAGAGCTTTGACGCATTCGTTCACCCGTCTCTGTGGGAAGGATTTGGGCTCGTGTTCCTGGAAGCTATGGCCGTGAAACTCCCCGTGGTCGCGACCAACGTAAGTGCCATCCCGGAAATTGTCGTAGATGGTGAAACAGGCCTACTAGTTCCACCTGAATCCCCCGATGAGCTCAGGAATGCTCTGGAGAAAATCGTCACATCAAAAGACCGTAGAGAAGAGCTGGGAAATAACGGTTACAATCGATTAACCGAGGAGTTTTCCGAACAAGCCATGGTGGACAAACACCTGAAATTCTATCGAAAACTTCTTTAATTACGCTTGTTTTTAGTCCTGTAGGTATCCCAGACCCTTCAACCGCTGTTTTTCCCGTTCCGAATATTCCCGTTTTCCGGGAGTCCGGTAATGTTCCTCGTAAAACTGTTTTAATTCGGATTTAAACTTCTTCACTTTCTTTGGATGTTTCGATGCTACGTTGTTCGTTTCCGCCGGATCCGACTTCAGATCGTACAACTCGATTTGAGCCTCTTCAAAATGATAAATAAATTTCCAGCGCTTATTGCGAAGCGAACCGCTATTGGATTTCTGGGCCTTTACGTTTTTATGAATTGGACCTTGTAGGTCCTCCGGACGTATGGATTCCCCGCGAAAATACTCGGGAACGTTCATCCCCAGCTCCTTGAGAACCGTTGGGAGGACATCCAGGTTACTCGTGATCCATTCAACCTTTTCCCCAGCATGACGATTGCCGGGGTATTTGATAATAAGGGGAACGTCGAGGTCACTCTGATAATGCGTCGAATGACGGAACCACGCCCTCTTGTGATGCTGTTTCATTGTTTCACCATGATCCGCGTTGTACACGATTAACGATTTCTTGTACAACCCGGCACGCTTCAACGCATCGAGTATTCGTTTTACCTCGTGCTCGGTATAAGCCACGTCCCCGTCGTACAAGGACTCCACGTGTTCCACGTCTTCGGGAGATCGATACACCCCCTGTTTTTTCATCGCCTGAACCGAGGAATGACTTCCCGAAGCGTACCCCCAGTAACCCGTATCGTAGGTCTTATTGTACGGATAAGGCGGATGATAGGGGCTGTGGGGAGTAATGTAATGAAGGAAAAGGAAAAACGGCTCGGGGGGCTTACTCTCGATCCAATCAACGGCCATCGTGGTCGGCATCGCTTTACGGAACAGGTGTAACAAGTACCGGAGAAATTTCATGTTCTTGTATCCCCAGTCCTCCCGGTTTACGTAATTGTCGAATCCCTGGCCCAGGTACTGACCGTGTACGGCAAAACTACTCACGATGGCCTGGGTCCTGTAACCGTGTTGCTTCATAAATTCGGCCCAGGTGACGCGTTTGTCGGGGATGGGCCGGGAGTTCCCGTACATGGGAATTTCAGCCGGGTATAGGGAGGTGAAGATAGAAGCAAACGACGGGGTGGTTTTCGGCCACTGTGCGTAATTGTTTTTGTACGTGACACCATCCCGCGCCAAGATTTTTGCGGCTTTGGACCGCACTTCCGTCTCGGAATTGTAGGGTAATAAGTGGTCAGCTCTCAGAGTATCAATCCCGAGGTAAATAACCGGCGTCTCGTATTTAACATCACTTTCCACGGAATATTCGGTTGGTGGTGTTTCTAGGTATAAATCCGGTAAACTCACCAAGAAAAAAACCACGTTAAGTCCAAGTAAACCAAATGCTAAATACTTCCAGGCGGATCGGGTCCAACGTTTCTTCACCCAGCGTTCACAGGGTACATACCGGGTCAAAACGAGATAAATCCCCAGAAACAAAATCACTGCTGAAATAATTAAATGCCAGAAACGATATACCTCGTCCAAACCCGGTATATCGTAATAAATCACCTGGCTCAGAAAGGGGACGGAAAAAATTGCCACGATGCTGGCCACGATGTAGACGATAAGGCGAACATGCCTGTTCTCGTTAAAATCGAAGGAAAATAAGAAGGAAATACAATAAAGTGGAACTCCAAGGAACAACGTCATCAGCATTCCATAAATAAACGCTCCCCCGCCAAGAAAGGAAAGAAAGTCAAAAACCCCTTCAATTTTTAACATGCGAAGCCGGGTAACGATATAAATTATTTCCAGCATCCCGAGTGCGTTTCCCGTAAGTAAAGCGGCCATGGCTATCTTCCAGCAGGTATCAAGCCAATCGGAAACCGCGCATTTATTTCCCATGAATGGACTCACTCAAGCCAGGAAGTCGATGGTTTTGTAAATTGATCGTACCCGATCCCCAGGGATTTCAACACTTCCGGCATGAGATCGGAAATAGAAATATCACCGCTTCCGTTGGTGCTCATTGTCGTCATTAAGGTTCCCGGTATGTTGGAGGGTTCAAGTGCATGGTCACCACTCCAGGGATTCATGTTATCCGAAACGGGATCCTCCATGACTCCTCCAAGCACAGATTCCCACGAGACCCTGTATCCCTCGTTGTAACCCACCAGTAGATCCGGTGACTGATCCAGTTGGTCTCCCCGATAAACCTGTTCGGAGAATTTTATGTCACCAACAACCGGTGTCCCGTCCTGTGGATCCTTATAGTCCTTGAGATCGTTGGCCAACGTTTCCTTCAGTTCCTGTGCCTCGTGAACGTCCACACAGCCATGTTTTTCTCGCCCACGTATATTCAGATAAATCCCGGCAAGTCCGATACAGTACGCCTTCGTTTTCGACCAGTCGACTGCCTGAAACATCTGGCCCGCTTCGCCCGGGGACGTGCCGTCCTGTAAGACCATATAATCATTCTCTACCAACCATCGATTTACGTCGAATTGACGTCGAAAACTGTTAAAACCGTGGTCGGAACAGATCAACAAATCATCCTCGGAAGCCATTTCGTCCATGACCCATCCAAGAACACGATCCATGCGCTGGTACAGTTGAGGAATGACTTGGGTCATATCATGATCGGAGTCCCCGGGAAATAACGGATGGGAGCTATCCTGGTAACGCCAGAACATGTGCTGTATCCGGTCGGGAATATCAAAAACACAGGTGAACAACCCGTCCTCAAATGAAGTCAGCTCATGTTTAAGCATCTTTTCCCTCTCATCCAGAACAGTGTAGGCCTGCTCCAGAAAAACCTCGTCACGCACCCTGCGCTCCTTCAAAATACCGGTATCGGCCGTGAGGCCAAGCGTGTGGTAAGGTCCCACGTCGTCCTCGAGTTTGGAACTGTAAGATTCGGGATAACTTATCGGGAAGGCAGGGTTATCCGGCGAAATATTTACTGGACTTACGTATAATTCGAAATGAGGTTCAATGGATTTTAAGAATAAACGAACACGACCTTCGGCATTGACGGGGCCGAGAAAATCAAACGATAACGTAATCCAATTGGACCATTCGCCTTCCTTTAACTGAATGTCACCACCGGGAAAATCAACGTTCAGAACGCCGTTTTCAATCTCCAGCAACAGTTCCGCAGTACTCTGTGTTTCCTCACACAGAAACGGATTCGGAGGTCCCTTGATGTCGATTGTACGAGGACCTTTTTTGGGATGTTCGACCTGAAAAACCCATCCACCCTGTCCCTCGGTATCCGCCTCGGGATGGCTCGTAAAGAAATGGAAACTCCCCTGGGTACCATTCAGATCGGGTACTCCCAAGCCGGAAAGCATCTTTCCACGAACGGGTTCCGGAGGAAAACTAACCGGACATCGTATGACATCGGTTCGTATCCCGTTCCGGGAACTTTCCGTCCAGTATGCCGGGCCTTTTCGACCGGCCTCCGTCTGGCCGGATGAAAGTGGCAATTCGTAGTCACCCAATTCAACCGTTCGCGGAGGAGGATGCTGATGAGCTATTGAAAGATGGGGTTGATAATTTTCGGGATCCCGATGAAGGAAATCAAAAATGCCGTGAACCCCGGGATTGCTCCCGGAGATAAAAGAAGCCCAGGCCACGGGGGACAGAGGCATCCAGGTGGTTCCCAGGGGAGAAAAGTGTCCGGAGTTGGCCAGTTGCTTGAAGTTCGGGAGATTACCGTCCTCAATTCCACGCCGGATCATCTCAGGATCCAGACCATCCATGCCCAGCACAATCATGCGCTGGCCGACATTAATAGGACGACCGAATAATCGACGAACTTTATTGACGAAATCTCCCATTATTCAATCTCCCACTGGAATTTTACCACGAGTCCACTGACAAACGACACGATGAAAAACCATGACAGCCATCCCGGTATCCTTCCCGAATACGGTATGTAAAAGGCCAGGTATTCAAACACGGGTTCGTAGTGAATTTTAATACGGGTGATTGGAGTCCCACGGTACAGAACTGCATCCGCCGGACGTACTAAATGATGGTACCAGCGGAAGGCAGAGACCGTCGGCCATATGGGCGGATTCATGCGATTTATTTTTATGGGGATTGAAACCGATAGCTGTTTTTCCGGACCACAGGAAAAGAAAAAATCCTTATCGATCTCCGCACATGGGTTTCCCATCGTTTTATCAATTGTCTCCGTATCGGAAAGAGAAGTTCTCATAAGTAGTGTTCGAGAATGTTCACTGTACCCACCCCGGTCTTCAACCAGCATTCTC
>JBDGPI010000027.1:16318-17555 GCA_042219765.1 Salsurabacterium abyssinicum (SeqCode) | reverse complement strand
AAGACACGTTTCACGGCATTTACCACCCGATAACAGCTTTTTCAGCATGGTACTAAACCTGCTGAAGTGGTAAATGCCCCAATCAAAGACTGATACGGGCGCACAAAAATACCACTCGTGACGGACCGTCAGTTATGCTCCTGTGACAAATTTTAAACCGGTGGGTCCTTGATCCGGTCACCAGTGGCAATCGGTGCCCCGATACAGTTCGTGGGAATCCCAAACGCGTTGACGAGATGAACCGCCTGGGGTCGTATTTCATCGCAAAGACTATTCACTTGACTGCGTATGGCCTTGGTCTTCGACGATTCAACGTACCCGTTCTCAAGGAACCAGCCCACGTCATCGTGAATTCGCTCAAGGGCGTAGAGCTGCCGGAGCGAACGGAGCCACGGTTTAAACTCCTGACGGTCGCAACGTTCCTCCGCTTCGAGGAATTGCTGCAAAACCGTGCGCTCAACGTGAGCTTCCGAGAGTGAAAGCAAGTGGTCCTGAATTTCACTGAACGCTTCAAACGGATCCATCCCATCGTCAATTCTCTTCTTAATGCGCTGAGCGGACGTTCTCATAAGGTAATTCTCACGAAATTCGAACGCCGAACGATGAAAGTCCTCACTTCTCAGATGTTCCTCGTCCGTGTTCCGCGTAGTCACCGGGTTCAGTTCCGTAATTGTGGTCGCGGCCTGATCGGCGATGTAACTAACGATGCTGAAGAATTTATTGTCCTCGAATTGTTTGCGAAATTTGTTCAGCAACCCCCGGGCAAGTAACATCATTAGGACAGTATTATCGCCCTCGAATGTGGCGTATATATCGACGTCCTTCCTTAATTCCGAAATACGGTTTCGCGTCATGTACCCCTCCCCTCCGCAGGCCTCACGTGATTCCTGAATAGCATCGATTGCCCGCCAGGAAGCATGCGCTTTCAGACCGGCCGCAAGGGCTTCGACTTCCCGTTTGTCCTCCTCCGATCTGTTTTTGTACCGCTTACGCAGGTGGCGAGTGGCAAAGTGTAGCCCGTAGGCTTCCGCGATCCTCGGAAGTAATCGTCGCTTGTGGTTACGATAATCAAGAATGGCCTGCTCGGGTTCACCCGAGGGACCGAACTGCCGGCGGCGGGCGCCGTACCGTGTTGCAATAGTCAACGCTGTCTTCATTGCCGTCACGCTTGCTGAGGCGACCGAAACACGACCCCCGACCAGCGTTCCGATCATGGTGAAGAATCGCTTCGAGTCCG
>JBDGPI010000027.1:15982-16308 GCA_042219765.1 Salsurabacterium abyssinicum (SeqCode) | reverse complement strand
AAGCATATTTTCACGGGGTATTCGGACTTTGTCGAACCAAATTTTCCCGTTGTCAACACCATTCAGGCCCATTTTATGGCCTGAATCCTCAAGCCGGACCTTGTCGACGGTATTGCCATTCTCATCACGGATCCTGACGAGAAATGGGTGCACACCGTAGTTCTCACCGTCCGTCTCCAACTGGGCAAAGACGGTGACCATCTCGCCGTCCTTCGCAGCGTTTCCGATGTAAACTTTATGGGCTGATTCAGCAGGGGTATCGACGACAAACTCCTCGGTATCGGGGTCGTATCGAGCAACGGTCTCAAGGTCCCTGACGTTGGAAC
>JBDGPI010000027.1:3488-15972 GCA_042219765.1 Salsurabacterium abyssinicum (SeqCode) | reverse complement strand
CCGTGTCCCTTCTCCGTCATAGCAAATCCGCCATATAGATCCAACTCACCGACGTCCCGCAGGAACTTCTCGTGATGTTCTTCCTCCCCGAGGAAGTAAATACTCCCTCCGAACAGTCCGAACTGAACTCCGAATTTTATAAGCAGACTCTGGTCGAACATGGCGAGCATTTCGAAGGCGGCAATGTAACGGTTCATGTCGGATTCGCCGCCAACCGACTCCGGATACGGTAGTTTCCCGAGTCCCTCATCCGCGAGTATTTGTAGCCACTCAGTAACTTGCTTGCGATATTCTGATTTCGTCACGTCCTCCAGGTATTCGAAGTCGGGACGGCTCAGAAGGTCCCTTATCCGCTCGTTCATTTCGCGGTATTCACCATCCAGAAAGCCCACGACAGATCCCACGTCAAACTCAGGGTCGGGTTCCTCGTCGGGAACTTCGGGTCGGTCCCGGCTCGTACTCAGAAGCTCACGGCAGGCTTCGTAACTATGAACGCCCAGCGTTTCTTCCAGTTCCGTTAGAGCCTCGAGAATATCCTTGCTTTTTATTTCCTCGCGTGAAATGGAATCTTCTTCCTGTTCGGCCATTTGAACGCCTAATTCCACGAGGGATCGGCGTTTATCCAGGGACAGTTCGTCGGCTATTTCACGAATGGGACGCAGCAAAGCCTTCAGTTGACGCGGAGTGGGAGGATCGTCGGGGTCCAACCAGTCGTCAATGGCCTCCCTGGCCTCGGGATCCAGTCCCTCGTAATCGTCCAGCAGGGAGCAAACGTGATCAATTTCATCACGGGTTAAATCCCCATCCGACCAGGCAACGTACAGCAGGGGAATAAAGGGCCGCAAGTCCTGCCGACGAGCAAATTCTGGAAGCGCTTCGGTATCCACCGTGTCATCTATGCTCATTACATCACTTCCTTTACCAGGGTGGGACAATAAAAATGGTTCCTGTCTTTTAGAATAGCCACAGTCCTGGATTTACAAAGTCCAGTACCAGTGACCGTCATTGGGAGTTGACACACCTCATAACGCTTTATGGGAGGTCCCAACCAAGCTATTTTACCGAGTAAAGGATAAGTCACTAAAAGTGATTTCAGCTTATACCTGAGACGATCATTAAACTACGATCTTGTTACGTTGGACCGACAACAGCTGTACCCGTAGGCCCTCGGAGGGGGATCATAGTGACCGATTCGGAGACTCAGGTACAACTTGGACGCTACCTCGGTCTTTTCGAGGCAACCATGATTGGCGTCGGGGCAATGATCGGAGCCGGCATCTTCGTACTGACAGGACTTGCCGCGGGCAACGCAGGTCCCGCAGCTCTCTTTGCTTTCGGCTTAAACGGTGTTGTTACCCTCTTCACCGCGCTGAGTTACGCGGAACTCGCCAGTGCTATCCCCGAGGCCGGCGGCGGATACTCCTTCGTCAAAAAAGTTATGCCAAACACCATCGCTTTCATGTCGGGCTGGATGCTCTGGTTTGCGTACGTGGTCGCGTGTAGTCTTTACGCAAAAGGGTTTGGGAGTTATTTCGTTGAATTCTTCGACCGGTACGTCCCCTCCGTAATCAACCCACTTTTAAACGTTATCGGCCACGAACTGACAGTGGTTCTTCTGACGGTGACCATAGGCGGATTATTCGTCGGCATTAACATCCTCGGTTCTCACGCAAGCGGTCAGACCGAGAACGTTATGACAATTGCAAAAATTGTCATTCTGAGCATTTTCATCCTCTACGGGCTTAGAGCCATCTATTTCGATCCCCGGCAGACTTACGAAAATTTCACACCATTGCTTCCGCTGGGGGTCGGCGGTGTCGTTTCGGCTATGGGACTGACCTTCATTGCCTTTGAGGGATACGACCTGATTGCCACCGTCAGTGAAGAAGTTATCGAACCCGAGGAAACAATTCCGAAGGCTATACTTTACTCTCTTGGTATTACCATCGCGATTTACCTACTGGTTGTGTTCGTCAGTATTGGAGCAGTTCCTCCTGAAGACGGTGTGCCGACGTGGAAAATGTTGGGTAATTACGGTGAAATCGGGATTGTCAGGGCTGCCGGAAGCTTTATGCCCCGTTTCGGTGTCATATTGGTCCTTGGCGGTGGGGTCTTTGCGACTCTCAGTGCCCTGAACGCCACGATACTGGCTTCCTCCAGAGTGGCGTTCTCAATGGGGCGCGACTGGATGCTCCCGAACGTTCTCAGCAAGATTCACTCCTCCCGCCGGACTCCCGTGGCAGCCATCCTCGTCAGTGGAGTACTTTTTCTGACCATGGCGGTTTTCTTCCCCCTGGAAACAATCGGAACTGCCAGTAGCCTCCTGTTTCTCCTGACGTTCGGCTTCGTCAACTACGCCCTTATTCGATATCGCAACCGCCACCAGGGTGAAACTCCGTCCTTTCAGGTCCCTTTTTACCCCCTCACTCCCATACTTGGTCTTTTAACCTGCCTGGGGTTAGCAGGATTCCAGCTCTATCACGCACCGGCCGCCAGCCTCATTTCCGTGTTCTGGATAGTTCTGGGCTACGGAATCTACCAGGTTTTCTTTTCGACGCGAGCCGAAATCTCGGATATCCCCACGATGATGGAATCCGTCGAACTCAGGTCCCTCAAGAAAGTCAAACCCTACCGGCTACTCGTATCAGTGGCGGACCCGGGCGGCGTTGAGCCGCTCGTAACCTTCGGTGGTTTAATTAGTCGATCGTCCGGCGGAGACATGGTCGGCATGAGTGTGGTCGATCTACCGGACGTCACGGCCTACTCGGAAGCCAATCCCTTTCTTGATAAAGCTCAAAAAACCCTCAACCACGCCCAGGAGCTGGCACTGAAAAAGGACGTGGACTTTTCCTCAATCATGAAAATCGGACGACAGGTAGGATCGGAAATTATGGCCACGGCCCGCGAGACTAATGCCGACCTGATACTGATGGGATACAAAAAGGCCTCGGACCCCCTCGAAAACAGTATTATCAAGGCCGTGGCCGAACATCAGCCCTGTGACCTGGCTATCCTGAAACACGAGGGAACGTCCGGGACGTTCGACAGGATCCTCGTACCGGTGGAAGGCAAAGAAATACACGACCGACTGAAAAGTCGCCTGTTACACGGTTTCAAACAGGAATGCGACTCCCACGTCACTTTCCTCTACGTCCAGCAGGAAGGGTCGAACCAGAAGTCCAGAACCTCACTCAAGAAGACTTTAAATCACCAGAAGAACCTCTACGATCTTCCGGACGCCGATACGCTAATTGTCGACAACGACGATACCGCCGAAGCAATTAAGAACAGCGCGGATCGTCACGACCTGGTCGTACTTGGAGCTCGCCAGGTTCCCTGGTTCGAATCATTCTTCTTTGGCTCGTTGAATCAGCGAGTCATCGAAGGAGTCGACTGCCCGGTACTACTGACGAAAGCTTTCTCCCATCAACGGTCCCTGATTAGACGATGGTTCGGGGACAGCTGACGTCTATTTCGCTAAAGTGCGGAAAATGTTTTGCTGTCTCAGCCCTGTCTCTGAATAAAATAAGGGAAATGGAGGAGTAAACTCCAAGAGTGTTTAATTTAATTTCGTCTATTATATTTTACTAAGAAAGTTACTTGACAATACAGGCATAAGGACAGGTCATACCTAAAACTATCAGGGATGTGATATGGTATGGACGAGACCAATCAGGCACAGTCACCGTCACTGGGTGAACAATTCAGTAACTTCAAATTCTTATTGACCAATACCTTCACGATTGTTGGTCGCGATTCCGATATTCTTACCCCGTTAATCCGAAATATCGTCTACTCAATTATTCAGCTCCTGACATTTTTTACGAGTGTTTATCTCTACGCAATCGGCTCGGCACTTTACGGTTCAGTAGCTCTCCTGCTCTGGCTCTGTCTCTTCACCTACTTTGTTTTTTACCTAAATTACCAGGAAATGCGGCTCAGCTGGCTTGTTTCTGAAACGCTCAAGGGAAATGACCAATCCTTTTCCGATGCCTGCGATCGAACCAATAAAGTCAAAGGCGAAGTACGATGGATTGCAATTATTGACATTCTCATGAACTACATATTGAGTCAGACTCGGTCGGACGGTGAGGGAGGCGGTATCACGAGCTTCCTGATGAATATGTTTGCCGAGGGCTTGGAGCAGGCGTGGGATCTCGCCAATCACTACCTAATACCCTACGTTGCCATCGAGGGGAAATCCCTGAAAGAAGGCGTCAAGAGCATGCAGCAACTCAAGGATGAGGTCCCTGAGTCACTCGCCGGAATTTTTGGCATCGACATACTTGGATACATCGGGAGAGTCTTAACGCTTCCCCTCCACTTTATTTTCATTGTTATAGCCTTCGTCATAGCCTCTCTGGGCGCAGACCTTATGCCCGATTCAACGCTAATAACCCTTCCCCACAATCTTGCGAAACAGGTTTCGTTCCTTGTTGGTGAAAGCGGTCAGATCAGCTGGTTGCCAATAATCGTTTTCCTGTTCTTTAGTATGTCACTGGGGTCCGCGATCAAGCGGACGATCACGGCAATAAAGATCAGTTACTTCACCATTTTTTACATGAAAATTACTCACCCTGATGAAATTACGCCCGAATTACAGGACCAACTTGATGACTTCCTCCAGCTCAAAGAGTCCCCTGGTTCCGAAGAAACGGAAGACTAAAACTGAAGGGGCCTGAAACCCCCTCGTGAATTGTTGACTTCAGTTTAGGGATTTGATTGTTCACCTTTATTTTTGTGTTTTTTTCAACGTTAGTTAGAAATTGAACCTTGCCTCTCAGACAGCCTGCAACGAAAAGTTTCACTCCAGAGGCGTCAAAATCCGCAAATCACTGACCATGTAATTTGCCTGTTGAAGACCGGTTCCCCGAGTTCGTAGCACAACATGACCACCGGAGGAGAAATCCTGGTCCGTCCCGCGGAAAAGGAGGTTACCATCGATTTTTAGCCAGACTCTGTCTCCCCAGCGTCCAACTTCCACGGTATGCCATCTGCCGGTATCCATATGCCAGTCCTGAGCCTTTGAAATTGTAGTCTTGTCTCCTCGATTGAAACGAACGACAAACGGTTTTTTCATGTGGGCGGCATTGTGAAAGGCAAAGAAGTAATTTGACGTCCTGTTCACCCAGAAACCGGCTCCACCACGGTTCTCCACGGGAATGTTCAACGTTCTGGTATCGGCCCGGTTCGAGGCCGAAAGCATTGTCACGAGAACTGTTCCCGGTGTCAGAATAAAAGCACGATATCGAACGACGATTCTGTCACCAAAGGACTCCCGGCTGCTAAGGATAAGTCCCTCCGAGTTTTCCTGTTCGGCAATTTGCAAGGCCTCCCCACGAAAATCATCAACGTAACCCTGACCACGCCGTGTCCACTTCAAAAGATCCTGCACACCGTAATGTCTCTGCTGCAATTCAGCGTCGCCCGGAATGGTAAGCTCATCTTGAGCAAGGACTTCACCACTGCCAGGAAACAACAATAACCCCAACATCACTGCCCCTATTGCTCCGACCACCCGGGAACGCACAACAGTTGGATCCCCTAACCTGGCTATCCATCGACTGCTGAACACGAAGGACTCCCCCCTTTAATTGCTAAAACTAGTCTCCGAAACGGCATTAACTGATGGAAGCAGATATTAGAAATTACTTCACCTCGTATTCATCGAAGGGTCTTAGAACGAACTATTGGAACTCTCCGATAAATGTAAAGTTACTTGTTTCGACCGTTATTGAAAGTCCTCGACGATTAATTCACCTTACTTCTAGGACGCCATGAGAAAATTCTGCGATCAGGGTCAGTGACAGCATCTCATCATTGTGAAATGAGTTATTAATAATTGGGGAAAACCAACCCCCCCTTTTGGGGAGATAGAATAGTTCGAAAACTATTCTATCCCCCAGGAGTTTCTCAGTGTTTTCGGGCCCGGTAGGTTACTCCGACCGTATCGTACTTTCTGGCATTATCCTCTCCCCCGGCCCCCTCGAACACATCGACCTTGTTGAGTATTTCAAAAGCACCAAAACCGGCGGCGACGACCGTCGCCTTAAGCTCCGCTGGCCGCAGAGCCCCGGCTATTCATCCGGTCCAGAGATCAATGTTGCATTTTGCCTCATCCGGTACTGGCTTGTGGTTCAAGATGTCACCGATCTGAATTGACCCCCCCTCTTTGAGCACTCGGCCAAATTCCTCGAAGGTGGTCTCCTTGTCGGGACAGAGGTTAATCACCCCATTGCTGATAATACGGTCGGCCCAATCATCCTGTATCGGTAAATCTTCCGCGTAACCGTCTCGAAACTCGACCTGATCCAGATCCAGTTGGTCCGCTGCACGACGGGCCTTCTTGAGCATGGCAGGGGTCATATCAACTCCGATGACGTGACCGGATGATCCCACTATTTTCGCGGCGATAAAACTGTCCATACCGGTTCCACAACCCACGTCAACGACCCGTTCACCGGACTCAAGGTGTCCCGCCAGAAATGGATTTCCGGTGCCGGCAAACGATTCAACGACGCTGTCCGGAAGAGAGTCAATCATTTCACCGGGGTAATCAAGCATCTCAACAGCAAGGGATCGGCCAGTGTGAAAGTGATAATCCCCGGCGGGATCCCTGGCGACGTCGGTGTATTCGTTCTGTACCTCTCCTCGTAGCTCATCCACGGGAACGGGCGCAGTTTTTTGGGGACTCATACTTACACCTCCCTTCCGTTTGTGTATGTAAACTTCTTGGTCCCTTGACCTCTACTTATAAAATACTCCCCGGCTGGATCGTCAGCAATCAGTTCTGTCTTTCGCGTACATTGATGCTTTCGTAATTAAAGCATCTGTATTAAGGTTCTTCGCTTCACGTAACCTGTTCACCGGAGTGGGTCTCCTCCTGGTACATATCTTCTGATTAATTCCTCGTTCCAGTATTCGTTTGGCATCAGTCAGGTCTATGTTCACAGGACCACAGGCATCCCTGCTCATTGAGATAGTCCACTGGTTTGAGAATCCAAAGCTGACCCAGGTGAATTAAGGAAAATCTCCGATCAATCTGGTCTATGCGAGCAATTGGGCTCGAATTTGTCCTGAACTCTGTAACACAAATGTCCTGCTGGAGGTCTGATGAACTGGAAAAAGTATGAGCCAATAGGGGGATTCATGACGAGATCTAAAGTATGGACGCTCGAGGACTGGTTCTCTTTGAGGACTAGTCTCGGAAAGACGATAAGACTACTCAATCTATCGGTCGTAGTACTCCCTCGGGACGCCACCTATCAGGGTACCCGGTGGATTGATCCGTATCGGACAATTTTTATCTGCATATATCTGAGGAAGGAAACTACTTGAACCAGCCGGTGGGTGTAATTCGTATAATTTTATTCCGTGAGTTTGATCAAGAACACCTGGAGCAAGGGGTCTTCATCCCCGGGACTTTGGAGAATACCTGAACGGACGCGAAAAAGCTTGTAATCACCGTTGGACACATTGAACCGGATATCCGCCGGTCCCGGTGAGGAACCCTCCGTCACACTCTGGCAATATTGCTTTAAAGGTTCCTGATCTGACTCGTGTACGAATTCGACCAGCTCTTTCTCACTTAATTCATCCGGCCCTTCACCCGTTAAGTCAACGAATGCCCGATTGTAGTGGATGATCCGACCGTCCGGGTCAGTGGAAGTAAGAACAACCGGATCTCCGGGATGCGGTTGCGTAAGCCGGTTCCCGTATTCGGGAATAACCTCCGTTAACTCCCCCCTGCGATCGTCTTTGCCGATTGCGTCCTCATCAGACTCGGAAGAATCTTTCCTTATTGCCCCTTGACCCAGGGACACCGTTGATTTTCCGGCGTTACCCAGAAACAAAGACGCCGGGTCTACTCCGAGAGTCCTGGAGATTCTGTTGATTGATTCAAGCGAGGGATCGGCCTCTCCCCGTTCAATTTTTCCAACGTAACTGGAATCAAATCCACTCTCTTTCGATAATTCAATTTGTGTATAGCCAAGTTCATTCCGGAGCCGTCTGATATTTCCTCGGATGACATCCCTGAAGCGGTCAAAGGCGACGCCCATGAATGACGGTTAACCCCTCTGTCGTAATCTAATTTTGTAAAACTGAGAACGACGATTTTTTTCCGATCAGCACTTATTTTATTATTTTTACCAAATAGAAAGTTTCGACATACTATTAGTATTCGTGGATAAAACAGACTCTCAGAACTAATTTCACTCATCCGCAGCATTGCAATCTTATAATTTGTAAAAAGTTTGTTAAGGAAACGAATGTCCAAAAAATGAGTTTTGAAAACTTATAGTTTGTAGTTTAGGGGGCTTTTTATTTCGATTCATAAAATTTCTTACTATAAGTCTTGGGAATATAATTCTGTCGCAATCGCTCGATCGGCATTTATTATTACCTGCGGTGAATGACAAAGATTCAACTTGAAAGACGGTAATAACTCAGCGTAACCATTATTAGTGGAATGAATTTTTGTTCACGACAGATTGTCCCATGACTGGCTAGGTCGTTTCGAGGCCCATCTTGAAATTGAAGAAACAAACGTGCGAACGGTGGAGTGAAGCACCACGGCAACTTGAGGTGAGAAAATTGATTCATCCTGAGGTAGTTTCGAAAGGCATTGTTAGTAGAACAGCACCCCCCCTGGAACGGGCCGGACTGACCGAGCAACTGAGTGTGGTACAGCTTCACCAAAACTCAACGGTCTATCCCTGCCAGAATCCCGTTCAACATTTCTACTGGCTAAAAGAGGGAGTCCTGGGACTCTATCGGTATGTCAGCGAGGATAAAAAAGTGCTGCTGAATAAAATCTTCCCCGGGGAGACGGTTGGGATTACACAGCTCCTACGCAAGGAAGTCTTCCCGGCCCGGCTTAGACCGATAACACAATGTACTGCCTTACAGGGGAAGAAAACCCACCTCGATCAACTGGAGAGATATAGCAAACAAGCCCTTCAGGAAGTCCTGGTGCAGGATAACAGTTACCACGCTCAGGTGATCGATCGTCTTGATTCAATACTGGGTGGAAACGTCCGCGAGCGATTGGCTGGCCAATTACTGGAACTCATTGAGGAGCTCGGTCGTCCAACCAGCGGTGGTATTCTCCTGGACATTGAGTTAAGCCGCGCGGATTTCAGAAATATGGTGAATTCAACCCGTGAGTCAACCAGCCGGGTCATGAGCGAATTCGAGGAAAACGGAATCATCCGTACCACCGACAAAGTCGTTACCGTTCTACAGCCGGAGGCCCTGAGGAACATAGCCTCAAACCAAGCTAAGTAAAAGGCATCACACACTAAATAAGGGGGGACTCAGCGAAGGTAATGTCAAGCCACTAAGAGATAATTTAAGTCAAACTTTGTCATTTCCAGCCTCGAATCAACCAACTCGTCTACCAGCAACCTGATTTCGATCCCGATCAGTCATCCCTGAGTGAGGTGAAAGCATGGTCTAAAACTCGATCCACCCTGAAAGGAGCAAACTATGGCTGTTTCATCCCTGGAGAAAGAGAATCAGCTCCAACCTCCAAGCTACGAATTGAACTGGGTTGTTCGTGAAAAATTATCCAACAGGTGCGAAACCAGGACTCTTCGGAAAAACGAAACGATTCTTTCACAGTCGGAATGTCCCGAGAAATTCCACCTGCTTCAGAACGGATTGCTCGGAATGTTCCGGAACCTTCCCTCCGGTAAAAGCGTACTGATCGGCAAGGTTAGACCGGGTGAATGCATCGGTTTAACCCAGTTGCTGTCGCAGAACCCTTTCAATGCCGAACTCCGTCCCATTAAGAACAGCACCGCCCTTGAGGGCACGCGTGAGGATTTTGAAGCGATCAACTTGAAAGATTCCGACGCCTTGGATCGAGCTTTACTAAAGGAAAGTTATCTTCTCGAAAAGATCTACCGCCGGGTTCAGTGGGTTCTATCCCAAGAAATCCAGAACAGGATTGCCCGTGAACTTATTGAATTTGCCCACGATGCCGGTAGAAAACAGGGCCAGGCGATAGAAATCCTCATCAAACTATGTCGCAAGGATATCAGTCAGATGGTTGCCTGTACCCCCGAGTCAGTGAGCCGCGTAATGTGTGAAATGGAACGAAAGGGGACCATAGCCACTCAAAGTAAGATGATTACGATTATGAAACCGAAGCGATTACTCAGGAAAGTTGATATTCCTCGGTACAGCGACTCGATGCTCGGATCAAACCCTTGATTTCCATCCGGAAGGGGAGGTTCACTCGGTGTGATTTTTAGTAACGGAAGAGTGAACTATTCTCGTCTTGAGGGTATTCCATGGTCCGGAATAGCAGGAAATGACGTGTGATTTTGAAACTTAGCTGGTGTGTAGAAACCGGATGGAACCACTAACTATTTCTGGAGGGTGATACCGATGGATAACGATCAAAGCTGGTTTCAATATTCGAAAGGAAATCAAACTAAGGATTCCAAGGAGGAAGCATCGAATAAGGTTTCGTTTTTATTCGGTGAGTTATCGACCAACGAACCCATGGAGGAGACTGTCGAGAAAAAAATACAGGACTGTCTGGAACAGATGCCTGACTTTCTTGATCCATACTTTGCCAAACTGGATACCTATTCGACCCACTTGCTCAAATGGATAACTAACCCTCAGTCTCAAAACCCACCCCCATTGAAAAGTTTAAAAAGTCTCGTACCGATTACGCTCAAGAACTTTCCCGCGGATATTTCGAACCACCTGTATCCATGGGTTTTGAACAGGACGAGCCTCAAGCAGCTTCAAGAGAAAATCGCTGCCAGTGAAAGTATCATTGAAGCCCTTCGCAGAAGTCTTCTGGAATTACTAAAAGAAAACAATGGGGAAAAGCAACCCCTGTCATCAAAAGTTGAACCGGCGGCAAATGAACTAAAAACCCTCAGGAAAAAGAACAATAACCTTCAGCAGCTCGTTAAAACTAAGGAAACAATTATCAGGGAAACCCACCACCGTGCGAAAAATAATTTACAGGTGGTCCTTAGTCTGCTGAAATTAAAAAGGAGAAAAAGCGAAAAGTCGCCTGAGGAAATCCTGGATCAGATCGTTCATACCCTTGAAAATATGATGAGTATTCACGAGAAACTTCAGTCGGACGAAGGGTTCCAAAAGCGAAAATTGCATTTAAAGTCCTACATTATGGATTTGAGTCAATCCCTGGTCCAAACGTTTTCCCCGGATAGTCAGGCGGTGGATCTAGAACTGGATGTGGACGACATAACAATTTCAATGCATGAAATTGTTCCGATAGGACTTATTCTCAACGAACTTATTCTAAACACAATCCAGCACTTCGATGGTCAGTCCGACGAAGCGGGTCCCCTCGAAATCCCGATTAAACTAACTGCGTCGAAGAAGGACGCTCAACTCCGGGTCAGGGACAATGGAAGCGGAGTGTCGCCCGGTGATTCGGGCAAGGATAAGGCTTCCTATGGACTGGAAATTGTTAGACAACTTGCGGAAAATCAGCTAGACGGTAGTTTTCGACAGGACCTTAATCAACCGGGGACCGAGTGGACAATCAACTTCCCCTTGTCCAGCACGATGGAAGCTCCCCCCAAGCTAGAACCGAGGAGAAACACTGGCAGACCGATAATTAATAAGCCACTGTTTGAATTTCCGGTGGTAACGAATCGTTCTCCTTCTGTCCAAATAAAAAAGAAACACCCAGAGGATTAAAGCCTACTTTTTAAACCCCCGGCATAACTTATCTAATTTACCGGGATGAAATCGATCACCAACCGATCCATCTCCCCCGCTTTCTTCTCCCGGCGGACTTTACTCCCCAGGCCGTTTAAAACTATCAATAACAATTTCCTGATACGTGTCTTCAAATACTAACGTTACCGGACGAATTTTTGAAAACTTGATATTCCACATATCCCACTTTTCCGTTTTTTTGTAGTTTTTAAAAAAGATCGATTCAATCACACAGAAAGTGAGGTCAGAACAATGCAGGAAGTCAATATAAGTAATCGAACCAGTTACCAGCGGGTAATCCGGGAATTTGATCGAGTTTCGGCCGGCAATTCGTTGAAGCTGGTGAGTGACAGAAATCCGGAATGGGTGGTTGAAATGGTGGAGGAACTACGACCGGCCAACCTGGCGAATTATGAATTCACCGAAGACGATTCACATGAATATGTCGTAAAACTCCGAAAAACAAGTCATCCGGAACAATAATCGGTAGCATTCGATACTCTTAGGGGTTGTTTGGCTGCTTCAATTTACGGACCGGCTTAAAGAGCCCCGGGTATTTTCAGGCAACTGGGTTACTACACTGAAAGCTCCTGTTCTGTCTCTGGGTCTTCATTGTAAGCCTGGACACAGGCTTTGAGAATTTTCTGCCGGCAAGTCTGCGTAATCGGATGAACAACCTCCCGGTAACCGCCCTGATGCTCTTTCGTTGGCATCACCGCAGTGACGTCACCGCCTGTCTTAACCAGACGGATATCGTGAATGACGA
>JBDGPI010000027.1:0-3388 GCA_042219765.1 Salsurabacterium abyssinicum (SeqCode) | reverse complement strand
ATCACCGCAGTGACGTCACCGCCTGTCTTAACCAGACGGATATCGTGAATGACGATCGACACAAAAGCGAGATGGTTTGACTGTCCATCATCAGCCGGGTACACCCGAGTCTTACTCACTTTGAGTTCCAATTTCAAACCACTCCTTTCAGAAGCTCAGTAAGACCTATCGGAACGTTTGGACCAGTATCCGAAAGGGGTCTCCCTGTACTTCCCGACCGGGTACTAACAACATTCAGGGTACAATTAAGGAGTATCATCAAGGTCTTGAGTGGTTGAATGGTACTGCTCTTAGCTTTAGCAGCTCCCCTATGCCCAGGCAACCACCAGTCCATCGAATCCATCTTCGAAACCTCCCGGGTGTAAAAAGATTTCGGATCCTGGATTGAAATGCATTCAAAATATACAGGACGCCTGGGACCGGAGTGCATGAGAAATATCAAAAAATTATCGATTTACCCAAAAAATTGATCTCATTTGGGACGAAATTCGATCTAAGACAGACCAACTTGAGGTTCTGAAACGACCGTTACAAGGACCGTCGGATAGATTTGGATCCTACGGTTAAGGGTTAAATCGGCTTGTCCGGGTATCCCCATGGTTGGGGAACCAATTGTGGGCTGGGATACCCGGGCAAGTCCGATGTCAAGCCGGCGGTGTAAGAGGGGATTCAGTTTTAAATATTCGGGTAAATCACGAATATTCATCGGCTCCTGAAATCTGGGCCTGTTTGATGCATTTAGCAATTTTTTTGGTATTTGCCCCAGGTGGAAGAAAACCCAGTCATTACAAAAATTGGACACATCACTCCGGAACTGACGGTTCCTTAGGTTTCCTTCCGACAGTGCCATAATTGTTCCAAACTCCTGAAACGTTCGGCAAAACGTTATCTTTACCTGAACGGGAACTCGTGTCCAAACCCTTATAAAGGTCTTTTAACCTGGTAGTTGTGTTGAAATCCTGAAACTTATTAATCTGTATTTTCCCGTTGCCTAATCGGATTTGTTGACTGTTCGAACCGTGAGGGTCAATGTTGAACAGTCGATACCTCGGAAGCCGACATAAAGTCGGCTGATATTAAGATCATGGATTAATGAAATCCACTGTTTAGTTCGCTCTTCGAGGTATTTCAATAGAGCCAACCTTGCCCTTTTAAAAAACCAATATCTAATAGGTCTTATTATGGTGATCCAAAAACCGAAAATCGTATGTGATCAAACTCAAAGTTATTGGAGTTTCTTTCTACGATGTGGATACAGTTTTCTGGACCCTAATTCGCAGCTAAGTGTAGACTTGTGCTGGATCTGCTTCCGTTTAACCGAAAGGCAATCCTCCTCAATCAGTTAACTTTTCTGATCCCGACCATTTCCGATCTTTAATAAAAATCTAATTTCTTGATATTGATCACATCCATCGCCAGTATTTGTTTTTATTATTTATTTTCTATTCGATACAAAGCAATCTATACAAAAATCTAACGAAAGGAGGTGACGGTTTGTGAGTACGCAACCGGACGAGGAAAATCAATCTAACGAGTCACCGGACCTGATTGTGAACAAAAGTGACTGGGAGGATTTTACGGAGCACCTCAAAGCAGCCCGGGACGATTTTCGAGCGGCTATCGAAGACCTCCGGGCTGCCCGGAAGGCACTGGGACGGTTAGCCGTCCAGATAAGGGGCCTACCGGAAACAGTGAAAGGGAAATTTCAAACCAGGGTCCAGTCAGTGATAAATCAGATTAGTATCCCTTTTTTTAACCCGAAAACCCCTGTTTGAGAAATCCCTCTTTTTCCACAGCTTGCCCGGTCACCGGTTCCGTCCGGGGAATTCTCTCCGGACCCCCGGACGGACTGACAGGGCAGCGTTTATGATCTTTCGTAAAGAGTTAGCCTGTGTAAGTCATCCAGACAGGGCCAACCAGCAGGCTTGAGTCCTCATATTTAATTCTCAATAGTTTTGTCGGACGGGTATGAGCCCGTAAATTTGAACTTCAGCTGTATCCGGTGGACGACGAGGACCAGCGAGTGCTTGCCTATGCTTCAGTTGTCCTTGACGAGGAATTCGTGGTTCATAACATCCGTCTCGTTGAAACCGAGGAAAAAGTGTTTGTGGCCATGCCCAACGAGGAATACCGTGACGGTTTCCGTGACATAGCTCATCCGATCTCAAACGGCTGCCGGGAACGTATCTTTAAGGCAATTGCAAGTGCCTACAATGAACATCCTGAAACCAACGGTGTGATGGAGAAACACCAATCCCAGAATTGATCGAAGTGCCTTTGGAATAACGGCTCCAGTTCCATGGAAAAGGACAGTCTGTAGGGGATTCTCCAGTGGTTTAACGGTTGGAAAACTTTCTCTGGCCAGCTATTGGAGACAACCAAATCAGTACGCCACTTATACGCTCAAGCCAGCGTTACTTACATCTCGATATTGATACATTTTCGCAGTTCCCACTTCCGTTGTTGCGAAAGCTCTCACAATATTTAGTGACCATCGGATCGGACGGGTCCCTGATCACGAGTAAGGCCGATCCACTGTAAGTAACGTCACTTCGTCCGAACGGTCGCCATTCCTCCGTCCAGGGGTATGGTTCGCCCGGTGACGTTTAGGTCACCCTCGAGAAGTAATCTGGCCTGTTTTGCTACCTCGGCGGGTTTGTTGATCGACCTGGTTGGATGACGGTCAAGTGAGCGCTCTCGTTTGGAGTCGGAATCCAGCAGTTTCTCGGCCAACGGAGTCTCCGTCAGGCTCGGTGCAATAAGATTCAACCGTACCGTCGGGGCCCATTCGGCAGCCACTGATTTTACCAACCCCTCAAGCCCGGCTTTGGCGGCGGCAATACTCGCGTGGTATTTCAATCCAACCTCAGCCGCGACCGTGCTGAAGAAGACCGCATTTGAAGGAGATTCGCCGCTTTTCAAAGCGTCCTCCACTGCCTGCAAGACTCGAAACGCCCCTTTCAGGTTAATATCCAGGTCCTCTTCCAAAGTGGCCTCGGAGGTACGCGAAAAAGGTTTCAAAGTAATACTTCCCGGGAAGTATGCCATCCCCTGGAGGTTATCCGCTATGGTAAGAGAGTCGAGGTCCTCCGAGAGAACGTTACAGCGCAAATAGCGTACGTCCTGCGGAAGTTCATCCGGTCTCTCCCGTCGTCCCATAACGATTAACTCATGCCCCTCCCCCGACAACGTCTTAACCAGTGCACGGCCAATTCCTGATGTCCCACCCACAATTAAGTACTGCTGTTTTCCCATGGTATGAACCTCCATGAAAGACTTGGATGACCTCAGCGTTTTCATCCTGACATTTCGAAAACGTTGGAATTAGCAAAGTTAATTTCTAATAAATGAGTCTTGATCCGGCTCTACCATCGAACTGTTGTAACGG
>JBDGPI010000026.1:4362-5382 GCA_042219765.1 Salsurabacterium abyssinicum (SeqCode) | reverse complement strand
CGCGGGCGGCCGCGAATCGGTCGAGGGCGGCCTCGAGGATGTCGCCCCCGTCCTGCTCTTCACGCCGTCGAACCCACGATCGGCCGCGGTCCGGCAGGCAGCCATTGTAAAGTTAAGTGAAAAGAGGGTGTTATCGGCAATGAACTGATGAACGTCCGAGGCCGTTGAACGGTCGATGTCGGCTTCGATTAAGCCGGGGGAGAGGGCGTTTAAAAGCTCATTGGTGGTGGCACCGGCTCTCACGTGGCATTCGTCTCCCATGAGCAACCCCTCGGACACACAGTCAAAGACGCGGGGTTTCCGGTCCAATGCATCGACGGCTTTACTGAGGGCGGGTCCAAGCACGGTCCGGATCCATTCCCAGTGATCGAGGACGGAATCATTCATGACTCCGAACCACTGGACGTCCCCACGGCCCTCGTTGAGAGTGCTGTGAATGCGTACTTCGCTGGTCGGGTCCTCGACCGCCAGCAGAGGCATTGAGGGAGAGACAACGGTGGACATTGGAACCACCAATGGGTAATCGTAGGTTGGACTGATCGTAACGTCCCCGTTTTCAATGACCTTACGGGCGGCATCGAAATCGTCGGCCCAGCCCTCGTGAACACAGGCTCCAATAACACCTCGTTGCTGGGGTCCACACATCCGCTCGAAGTCAATATCAGGGCCGGCGTGCAGGATCTCCTTCGGCCCGAGATCCGGCAGGGCATCGGCTGCCGGAACGACGTCGATCCACTCCGGTTCTACCTCGAAAAATCGCTCGAGGGTCTCCTGGTTGGCTTCCTGTACGGATTGATCGTTGCGTAGAAGAGTGTGAATGGCCTCCACGAGCTCCGAATTACCGTCGGCCGGCGGTGACCAATCAACGTTGACGACGTCAACGCCGTGGTGTTGCAGGTCTTCGGCGAATCCTTCTAGGCCGAGGTTAATCACCCTGAGTTCGTCCGAAAAGATGGACTCCTGGCGGTCAGTCATGGATAGTCTCCGTGCTGGTTAGGTTAAGGATTCCGCTTCGTAGTT
>JBDGPI010000026.1:0-4352 GCA_042219765.1 Salsurabacterium abyssinicum (SeqCode) | reverse complement strand
GATGGTGTTACTGACGTAGCAGTAGTTCCGGGCACTCTCTAGCAAGGTTGACAGTCGTTCCTGTTCAAGCTCACTCGAAACCGTAACGGCTATTCGCTTAAAACGAAAGGCGTCAGGATCGTGGAACCCGTCGGCCGTTACGGACAGTGTCTCGAGGTCCAGGTCACGTTTGTCGGCGGCGAAGGAGACGGCCAGGCACATGCAGGACGCCAGTGACGCCAGCAGCATTTCGCTCGGCATTGGGCCGGTGTTTGTCCCCCCGACTGCCTTGACTTCATCCACCCGAATGTTGAATTGATCCCGGATACTGACGTCCGTTTTGAAACCGTCCTTCCAGCTTGCGCGGGCGGTTTCGTCCGGTTCCTCAGGCTGCTTCATCTTTTTCGTCCCGCCCGGGGCCCATTGGTACGGAGTCCGGCCAATCCTGCGAGGAGTACTGGAACATTATTCTGGTCATAGGCCGTTTGATGAAATCCGGGGTGATCATGAACATGAAGACCACTATCTTGAAAATGATAGTGCCAAAAAAGCCCTGTTCTTTTCTTCTGGCGCGGGGTCCGACTTTGTCGGGAAACTTCTCCCGCATCTGGTCCATGGCCGCGTCCATGAAAAGCGTCTCGAAGTACTCCCGGAACCCCCGCATGAACGTATCCGGGTGGCGCTTGTCCGTGTAGACGGAGGGGGGGCTATCCGGTAGCCGGTCGTAACGATCATCGTCGTCGTTGCTCATGGGTGACCTCCCTGTCGTTTATAAATTGTTCAAACCTGTTTCAGCGGCAATTGCTATCGGTTCGCCGAGCGCACCAATGGGTGGAGAGTAGACGTTTTCCATGGTGGCCAGTTCCTCCAGCGTGGCTTTCTTGCGGATTGCGAACGCAAGGAAATCGGCGCGTTCCTTCACACCGTCCCCGCCGACCATCTGTGCTCCAATCAGGCGGTGAGAATCAGGATCAGCAAGGAGTTTCACACGGAGTTTACGGTGGTTCGGGTGATACCGTGCTGCCGTGATACCTTCGGCTTCGGCCGTGATGTATGGGGTGTCCGTTGCGTTGGCGATGGTTTCGGAAATCAGGACCCCACCGACCTGAACGTCCCCGATTGGCATCCCCCAGGGGACGTAGACTTTGTGGTACTCCCGGTTACCACCGGCGGCGTTCACCCCGGCGATTTTCCCCTGTGTGTAGGCAAAGGGGCCGGGTACAAGCTGGACGGGGGTGTCGAGAATGCCGTGAACAACCTCAATGCAGGACCCGGCGGCGTAGACGTCATCAACGTTGGTCTGCATTTTTTTGTCGACCACGAGACAACCGGTCGATCCCGTCTTACAACCAATGTCGGTTGCTAGGTCAACGGAGGGTTCGTACTTGGTGGCCAGAAATGCCAGTTCGGCCGGAACGTCCCCCCGGTCCGTTTCCACTCCCGTAAGGTGTCCGTCCTCCCCCTTGAATCCTGTTAGTTCGGTCCCGAGCTTCAGATCGATACCGATTTCCTCCATGTGCTCCTCGGCCGGTTCCACGATGTCCGGGTCGGCGAATTCGGAAAGAATCCAGGATTCCTCGTCGATCAGAGTAACGTTGTCGTAGCCACGGTGGGCGAAGGCGGTGGCTAATTCACAGCCCAGTGGGAGAGCTTTTGAGACGGCCACCGAATTGTAGTCGTCAAGGTGGGGTTCAAGTTCCATTGCGTGTCGGATGTTTTTGATGAACTGAATGCCATCGAGGTCCGCACCGGGGAGGTCCGGAACCTTCCAGTTCCAACCGGTGCTTATGACGAGCTTGTCGTATGGGATTTCCTCGCCGTTAGCGACGACGACTTTCTTGTCCGCGTCGATGTTGGTAACGGTTGTTTCGAGTTTCAGGTTCAACCCCATTTCGTCTTCGTAAAATTCGGGGGGGTTCAGGAACAATTTGTCGAAGGTGTCGATTTCGCCACCAATTACGTAGGGAATACCGCATGGACTGTAGGCGATATCCTCAAACTCGGTGATCAAGGTTACCTCGTGATCCTCGTTGAACTGTTTGGCCTGCGTGGCAGCTCCAGTTCCCGCTGCTCCACCGCCGATGACGACAATTTTTGACATGAAAAGTACCTCCGGATCAAGTATAGTAAATCAAGTTAAATCTGGTTTCCTCGATAGTTGCGTGTCTCGACTCATTTATAGTATTAGCGTAGCAGCGGCCAGAGGAACGAAGGCCGGCATTAAGACTTACTCTACAGGAGCTTAATTCATGAAACTCTCCCGTCTGGTTGACCAGTTAAAGAACCAGTACCCCTGGGAACAGAAGCAGTTCATTCAGGAACTCTCCGCCAGCTGGTCGAGCCACGTCCAAACCGCCGACGGGCGGGACGTCATGCTCGGTGACGACGCCGCCGCCATCCCCAGCAAGGGGTCTTACTTGCTACTTGCTTCGGAATTGATCCTTCCGGATCTGGTCCAGAACAAACCTGAAATGGCGGGCCGCTCGGCCGTTCTTGCCAACGTCAATGACATCTACGCCATGGGAGGCCGTCCCGTGGCCATTCAGGACGTCATGCTGAGCAGCAACGCCGAACACGTGGATCGCCTTCAAAACGGACTGGACGAGGGTAGCCGACGGTACGACGTTCCCGTTGTTGGCGGCCACCTGACGAAGAACGAATCAGCTCCCGTGCTTGGGGCCTCAATCCTTGGTGAGGCCGAGAACCTCCTTTCGAGCAGTCAGGTTGAGTCGGGTCAAAAGCTTCTTGTGGCCACCCATCTACAGGGTGAATTCCGGACCGGCTACTCCTTCTGGAGCTGCACCGAACACCGGAGCAATACCGAAATCCGGGGAGACTTGAGCCTCCTGGCCGAACTGGCCGAGGACGAACTCTGTTCCGCCGCCAAAGACATAAGCATGGCGGGTCTCATCGGAACGATCCTGATGTTACTTGAACCAACTTCCTCCGGAGCTGACATTGACCTTCCGTCAATTCCCTCCCCGGCGGAAGCCGAGAATCGGTTACTGGATTGGCTAACCGCGTTTCCGAGTTACGGTTTCGTGCTGGCCGTTGATCCCGGAACGGTCGAAACGGTCCAAACCCGTTTCGACGAGCGATCAATCACCTGTGAAGTCGTCGGAACGGTCACCGATACGGCCCGGGTTGTGCTGGGGGACGGAGCCGACCGGGAGACAGTATGGGATTTCAGTAAGTCCCCGTTCACGGGATTTGGCTAACCACCCCTCAGGCCGATTGTTCCCGAGGATAGGCTTCCGTACTCTCACTCCACTCGGTTCGCATCATCTGGTGTTCCAGCCCGTGGTGCATTTCTCGTTCACCAATCGGTTCCCAATCGAGGTACTTGAAGAACGGCACGTTGTCGACCTGGATATGGGCCAGAAACACTTTACAGCCCCGGTCGAGGACGACACGTTCAGCTGTGCGCACGAGGTTTGCACCGACGGTCAGGCAGCGGTGATTCTGTCGGACCGCCAGCCGGCCCCCGTACCAGGTATCGGAGTGATCCCGGTAACACCGTACGGCGCCGACAATCCGGTTTTCGTCGGTCCGCCAGGCCACGATCGGGAGGGCCCTCCGATCGTTTTCGTCGACGTCCGACGTTTCAAAAACGCCCTGTTCTTTTACGAAAACCTCGTGACGGATCCGGAAGTGTGCCCTGAGTTCACGGGGTGAGACGGCCACTTTACAGGCGTACTGATCCATTTAATGGGTCACCCTTTTCAGTTTGGAGTCCGTTAGTTGCGGCAGGACACCCGACAGATCAGCGGGCCTCATAGTGGCATGGCGTCCTGATGCTGGGAATCGGAGTTTTCGAGACCCGGGATACCACTGCAAGCCCCACATTTAGCGCAGCCTGCTTTTGCCTCGGTCCGGTCGAGTGAACTTTCGGCTAACATCTGCTGGACTTCGGCGTTAATTCGCCACATTAGTTGTGAATCCGGTGGGGGAACGTCCTCCATTTCTGTGTTAACAACTGGTCTGAAGGGAACCACGAAGGGATAAACGCCGGCGTCAATGAGGCGTTCGCAGCCATCAATGATTGTCTGGGGGTCGTCCCCCAGGCCGACAATGACGTAGGAGGAAACCTGGTTTTCACCGAAGACGTCCACGGCTTTTTCGAACGCCTCGAAGTACCGGGAAACGGGGATGTTGGCCTTGCCGGGAATAATTTCCTCACGAACCTCCTGGTCGAAACACTCAAGGTGAAGCCCCAGGCTATCGACACCGGCCTCACTGACCCGCTCCAGCACGCTCAGGTCCTCGGGGGGCTCGAACTGAGCTTCAATCGGAATGTCAACCGCTTCTTTGACTCCCTCGGCGCACTCGGCAGCGTACAGGGCGCCACGGTCCTCGTAGTTGGTTGTACCGGT
>JBDGPI010000025.1:13486-21289 GCA_042219765.1 Salsurabacterium abyssinicum (SeqCode) | reverse complement strand
CCGATTCGAACGTGGCGTGGACGGAGGAAACATTCGAAACGCCCTGTACCGTTGCCTTGATTTAATACGGACCACTGATTCCAATCAGTCCCTTACCATTCATGAACCAGTTAAAACATCCGTTCAGGAGTCGTTTACCGAAACAATAGACTTCAATCGTTCTAAATTTGAGACACTCATTGGTTACGAGCGGGCGCCATCCGAAATGAAACGCCGCCTCCAGGGCATAGGCTGCACGATAAGCAATGAGAAAAACGGAACCTGGTCGATCACTACCCCGTCCTGGCGACACGATCTCCAGCGCCAGGAGGACCTGATTGAGGAGATCGTCCGGCTGGACGGGTACGAATCAATTCAGTCGGAATTTCCGACGCTTTCCATCAATCAGACCCCCCCTTCGGAACACCGCGACGCCCATCGGCTTCGGACCTTGCTAACGGGATGGGGGTTTCATGAAACCACAACCTTCAGTTTTCTCCCCGAGGACTCCCATAATTTTCGCAACGAGACCTCTCCACACACCATTGAAAACCCACTGTCGCAGGAGCAAGCCACCATGCGACAAACTCTTCTCGACAGCATGATTTCCCCTCTGGTTAGAAACCTGGAAGCCGGCCGGGAGCGAATAAACCTTTTTGAAATCGGAAAAGTCTTTCCGGCGGGGAACCAGGAGGAACTACGAAAACTTGGGCTTATTACCACCGGGGAATTCTTCGCCGAAAGCTGGGACGATCACAACCGGCCGTTTGATTTTTACGACCTCAAGGGTCTGACAAACCTTATCCTGACCAAGCTTGGATGGCAGGACCCTGATATCATCCCCGAAAACAAGCCCGGGCTCCTCGAGGGACGATCCGCGGAGATTAGTGTGAATGACCGAACGTCCGGTCATCTGGGACAGATCGATCCGGATATCATTTCCGCCGACAGCGACCATCCCGTCTGGGGTTGCGAACTCAATTTAACGGCACTTGGTGAATCCGACCCTGTAAAATATAATCCTTTTTCTAAACAGCCGGCTGTAAAACGGGACCTGGATCTCGTGATCGACAAAGACCAGCACGCTCGGAACCTGAAACAGACGATTCGAAACCACGCGGAATGGCTCGAATCAATTGAAATATTCGATTTATACCGGGGGGAACCACTTCCCGACGACAAGAAAAGCATTAGTTTCCGGTTACATTTCCGCAATCCGGAACGGACCTTGAACGATCAGGAAGTCAATACGGTACAAGAAAACATTCTCGATGCACTTCGAGACCAATACGGAGCTTATTTAAGGGATGAATGACTCGTCGACGCAGTCTTTGTTACTGAATTTTCTTGAAACCGTTGAGGAGCTTCTCGACAGCTACACGTCCCTGAAGTCGAGAGCACAAAAAATGCATCAAAAGATCCAAACCCTGGAGCAAGAAAACGACGCGCTGGAGCAGGAAGTCCGGGAATTGAAGGACGAACTTGATCGAAATCGCCTGAAGTTTAGCGAACTTGCCGGTGAACTCGAGGTTAAATTCGACCAGATCAAAGATGAGGCATCCGAACTACTACCGGAGAATCAGGAATGACTGAGTCCGAAGACGTCCAGAAACTAAGTCTTCTCGGGGAGGAACTGCCGGTAAAAGTCTCCGATTCCGACAACGCCCGTGAAGCTTACTCGATCGTAAAGGAGAAACTTAACTCCATCCGGGATCAGTCCAACTCCCCCTCCAACGTTCAACTCGCTCTTCTCTGTTCACTGAACCTTGCCGGTGAGTTACTTTCAACCGAGAAAGAAGCAGAAAAGAATCAACTCTCCGACAGTGTTATCGACCGAATAAAAACTCTTACGGACGATATCAACGAAGTCCTTTCCCAAAACGATTGACTCCCCCTGAGCCTTTCGTTTCACTGACCAAACGACAGTGTGAAACTGTCCTTCAGGGAATCGAAACCCCTTCCCTTCTCTACCTCCACGATCCCAACGCCAACCTCTGCCGGTTAATTGAGCCAATAGTTACACGTCACTGCAAACAGAAACTGACCGGCGTCAAGTGCTACGGACTGGACGTTAAAGAAAACAAAGATTTGACCTTCGAGCTTAATGTCACTCAGGCTCCGGCCTTTGTCATCTACCACCGCGGTAATGAAATCCGTCGACTTACTAACATCGACTACGACGAAGGCTTCGAAACGACATTTGGAGAATTCTTGGTGGGGGATTTTCTCTTTGATAAGTCACCTTACAATGTTCTCGAGGAAGTAAACTTCTTTTCGGAGTTGAAGGACTGGCATCAGTACAACCTTGTGGCTTTCATGGAACCCTCGGACCCGATCAACTGGCAGCTGGAAACCGTTCTCGAGGAGTTCCAGCGAAAAAAATCGAACTACATTCGAAGTCATCTCGTCAACTCCAACCAGAACAGTTCCCTGTTAAGCCACTATAAGATCAAGACCCTTCCGGCCGTTATTCTTTTTCAGGAATCCGACGAAGTAAAACGCTGGCACCCCGCCGCCAGTCCGGACAAAATCAAGCGCGAGTGTGAAAATTTTATTGAAAATCAGTCGTCGATCTAGTCCCCGAAAAAATCCTTCAGGCGCCGAACGGCTTTCCGGATGTGCTTTTTCTCCTTACAGAACGCAAACCTAACCCTTGGATGGTCCGGACTGTTTTTTAGGTAAAACGACGATAGCGGAATTGCCGCCACCCCAACCTCCTTTACCATCCATTCAACAAGCGATCGGTCATCCCTGTGCTCGTTGCCCGTGAACCGACTTATCAGGAAATAAGTCCCCCCACCAGTTTCAACTTCGAAGGGTGTGGGTTTCAGTCCCTGACGAAGGAGGTGCCTCCGCTCGGAGTACCGTCGACGAAAACGATCCAAGTAATCCATTGGTTTTAAGTTTTCAAGGTAATTTCCTAGAGCCACCTGTAGTGGAGCCGAGGCGCAGTACGTCGTGAACTGATGAGCGAGCCGGAGGGACTCGGTCAACTCGGAGGGACCAATCGCCCACCCGACTTTCCAACCGGTTGCGTCAAAGGTTTTCCCGGCACTTCCAATACATAGACTGCGGTTACGGGCCCCTTCAATTGAGTGAAGCGGTACAAATTTCTCGTCGTCGAAGTACAGGTGCTCGTAGACTTCGTCACTGATGAGTGTCAGATTTCGGTCCTCCGCCAGGGAAACTAATGACTGGAGTGACTGGCGTTCGAAAACCTTTCCCGTCGGATTGTGGGGGTTGTTTAGAATGACCACGGACGTTTCCTTCGTGGTAACACGGCGCAACCGGTCCAGTGGCAGGGAAAAGTCCTTTTCGTCCAGCGCCAGGACCGTCACCTCCGCACCCGCCCGCCGGGCTACGGGCACGTACTGGTCGTAAACAGGTTCAAACACAACAACCTCATCACCCGGGTTAATAAGCCCCATGAGAGCCGAGTTCAGGGCTTCAGTGGCGCCAGCCGTTACCGTGATTTCCTCCGTTGGGTCGTATTTTAGATCCTGGACACTTTCGTAGAACCGGGAGATCTCTTCTTTCAGGAGTGCGGTACCGGTTGTAGGTGCATACTGGTGGCTTGACCGGTCGCCGGGAACGTTCCGAAGGCTTTCCCGGAGGTCCGCCGGAGGTGGATACCCGGGATAGCCCTGACCGAGATCAATCGCGTCGTGGTTGCTGGCAAGTCGGCTGATCCTGGTGAAAACGGACTCACCGTACTGACTTAAAATCTCATTGCGTCGCAATCGATTTGTCCTCCTGGATGGACAAGCTCCACGAGTTTAATGGCTCAGTCAATCTGTTTGGTGCCCTCACATTCAGGATAGTTCTGACAGCCCCAGAATGCCCCGTAGCGACCTTTTCTCTTGACCATTGGTTCCGAGCACTCCGGGCAATCCGGTGCGTCCTCACGGAACTCCTCGAGCGTCATCGATGGTTCCCCGACTGGACGCTTCCCATCACACTCAGGGTGGGCGATACAGTTATAGACGGTGGACTTGCGACCATTCTGTTTAACCATTTTGCGACCACAATCCGGGCACTCGTAAGTCTTGGCGGGAGGATTGGAGGAAAAGTCACACTCGTCGTCCGAACAGTGAACGAACTCGCCGTACTGCCCCTCCCTCAGGTAAAGGTCCTCCCCACACCGTGGACAGACCTCGTAATCAAGTACTTCCTTTTCGGTCTCGGCGGACCCTTCGGGCTCAAGTCCTTCGGATTCATCAAGCCAGCGGGTTAACTTTTGATCGAATTCCTCCACGAACAGTTTCCAGTCACCACTCCCGCTGGCTATGTCATCGAGGGCTGACTCCATGTCCTCCGTAAAATCAACGTCACAAATCCGGGGGACCGCCCGGCGGAGAAAATACAGTACGTCACGGCCCCGCTTGGTAGGAATAATTTTACCGTCGTCACTTTCGATGTACTGCCGGTGCCGCAACCGTTCAATCGTGGAACTGTAAGTGGACGGTCGCCCAATCCCTTCCTCCTTCATCATTGAAATCAAGCTACCCTCCGTGAAAAGACTGGGACCTTCCGTCTCGGATGTGTCGAGTGAGGAGTTCAGGACGTTCGGGGTGGTGCTCTCATTGACTGCCTTCAGATCTGACATTGGCCGCTCTTTGGCGGCGCGGGGGGTTTCGTTTTCCCGGGTGCATCGGTAAAACCCCTCTTCCAGGAGCGTCCGAATGGTGGTCTTAAAGACTGCGTCGGTATTAGCTCCGGGTTCAGTGTGGACCGACTTTGTGCGAAAGACGGCCGGAGTCATCTGAGACTGTATGTAACGCTGCCAGATGGCGCTGTACAGGGTAGTTTCGCTACTCGAGACGGAATGCAAATCCCCCGGGGTAAGACCGGCGTACTTAGCCCTGATTGCCTCATGCCCCTCCTGGTCCCCCCCGCCCCCACCTCGCCACTGGTGGTATTTTTCACCGTATTCGTTGGTAATAAATCCCGCCGCCTTCCGGCAGGCTTGCTGGGATAGACTGTTGGAATCCGAGCGATGGTAGGTGATAAGTCCCTTGTCGTAGAGGGACTGTGCTACGTTCATGGTCTTACCGGAGGACCAGTTAAACCAGCTGGACGCAACGCTCAACATAGCGGAACTATCGAAGGGGTAGCCCGGGTAGGATTTGTTATCGTTGACGGTGGTCTCAACCACCTCAATACCGGTATTATCGACTGCCTGGAGCACATTCTGTGCAGTTTGCTTATCGGTCAACAACCTGCGGTTGTCATCAGTACCAATCGGATCCCCGTCCAGACGCTCCAGTTCCGCCTCGAAGGGTTCGGTTACGTCGGCGGTATCCGGTACCCACTCGAAGGTCGGACGGTAGAAGGTCGTGGGTTCAAAATCCTGAACGGCTTCCCAGCGATCGACAATTTCCGACAGCACGGGACTCTGAACACGTCCGGCGGAAAGACTTTTACCGTTGAAGGCATTTACAAGGAAAGGGGATATTTTGTAACCGGCCAGCCGGTCCAGCAGGCGACGTGCCCACTGGGCTTCAACGAGCTTCCGGTCGGTTTCACCGGCGTTTTCAATCGTTTCGGTTAATTCGGATTCCGTCAGGGATTCAAGCCTGAGTCGCCGTGTGGGTGCATTATCAAGCACGAGTTCCTCGACCTGCCAGGCAATGGCCTCCCCTTCACGATCGGGGTCGGACGCTACGTAAACCATATCGGCCGAGGAAGCGGCACTCCGTATTTGACCAATGTTCTTCTTTTTCTTCGGTATCCACTCCGGTTCGTACCCGTCGGATATTCCCATTTCGTCGTCGGGAAGATCGTAGAGGTGACCGGCCGTGACGGCAAAATCCCAGTCAGCGTCAAGCAGCTGACTCAGTGTTTTAACTTTTGTCGGGGACTCAACCACAATCAGGGACATGGGCGATCCATCCCGATCAGACGTTTACCCGGTGGAGACCCAACCAGTAAACAGGCAGGTGGATCTCCCCCGGACGGATCGCTCGTCCCCGACGGATCGTGTGAAACGCCTAGAAGTACACCGCCAGGAAACCAAACAGCGGTAAGAAGATAACCGCGACTTTCCCCATCAGCTTAATCAGGACGTTAAGGGAAGGCCCCGACGTATCCTTGAGGGGATCGCCAACGGTATCACCGACAACGGAAGCCTTGTGTGCTTCGCTACCTTTTCCACCGTGTACACCGGATTCAATGTACTTCTTGGCGTTATCCCAGGCTCCACCGGCGTTGGACATGAAAATGGCGGCAAGGAATCCCGTTACGAGCACACCGGCCAGCAACCCCGCGAGGGCTTTGACACCCAATCCAGGGGTTGCTCCAACGAGAATCGGTGCGACGAGGACGATAATCCCCGGAAGCATCATTTCCTTCAGGGCAGCCGTTGTCGTAATGTCGACACAATTCGCGTAGTCGGGCTTGGTTTCTCCTTCACGGACACCGTCTATGTCATTGAACTGCCGTCGTACTTCGTTGACGACGGAGGATGCGCCCCGGCTAATAGCGTGAATACCGACCGAGGAAAGGTAGAACGTCAACATGGCTCCGAGCAGAAGCCCAACGAGTACCCCGGGTTCCATCAAGTTCACGCCGGTTCCAGCAGTTATTAACATTTCACCGGTGTTACCAATTTCCGTGTGTACCGCTTCGTGGAAGAAGGTTGCAAGCCAGGCCAGCGCCGCAAGTGCAGCGGACCCGATGGCAAATCCTTTTCCAATAGCGGCCGTGGTGTTACCGGCCGAGTCGAGTGCCTCACATCGTTCGCGAACCTCTTCGCCGAGGTCGGCCATTTCGGAAATACCCTGAGCGTTGTCCGTGATCGGACCGTAAGCGTCCGTGGAAAGAACAACTCCCAGTGTCATGAGCATCCCCAGGGAGGCAAGAGCAATACCAAAGAGACCGGCCAGGTAAAACGTCAGAAGTGTTGCGATACCGACGGCGATGGCCGGAATGACCGTACTGAGCATGCCGGTTCCGAGCCCTTCAATTATGGTCGTGGCGGCACCGGTTTTAGCGGCTTCGGCGATTCCTTTAACGGGGGAGTACTCGGAGGTGTAATACTCCGTTGACTTACCGATGACGACACCGGTCACGAGACCAGTGATAATGGTCAGGAAGAGGGACCAGCGGATGTCGAGGGTCGTACTGGCTTTCTCGATAACTACGGATGCTGGTTTCCCGTCTGGGATCAACCAGAATATCAATCCAAGGGCAAGCAGAATGGTGAGTCCGTTAGCGACGGTGGTTCCACGGTTCAGTGCGGACCGTGCGTTGGCGGCTTGCTGCTCGTAATCGCCGTCACCGGAGTCCTCGGCGCCGACGAAGAAGTAACCAACGACGGAGGCAAGAATTCCAAGTACACCAAAGAGGAACGCTATGTTGAGGCCAAAATTTGCCCCGAGGTCCGCAAAGTGTTCACCGAAATTAATTTCTTTACCAAGGAACATTGTAGCGGCAACAGCCGATACGTACGACTCGTAAAGGTCCGAGCCCATGCCGGCAACGTCCCCGACGTTATCACCGACGTTGTCGGCAATGACACCCGGGTTACGGGGGTCGTCCTCGGGAATCCCCTCCTCGACTTTTCCGGCGACGTCGGCACCGACGTCAGCGGACTTCGTGTAAATTCCGCCACCGACCCTGAGGAACAGGGCTACACCGGAGGAACCAAAGGCGTATCCGAGCCACGCGTGACTGTGCTGTGGATAGATGAAATAAATAACAGCTAACCCCAGCAAACCCAGACCGACGACGGAGAAACCCATCGTGGCACCGCCGGAGTAAGCAATTTTAAGTGCTTTGGAGAAACTTGATTGGGCGGCGTGAGCCGTGCGACCGTTGGACTTT
>JBDGPI010000025.1:8295-13457 GCA_042219765.1 Salsurabacterium abyssinicum (SeqCode) | reverse complement strand
ACATGACGATCCAGCCGGCCAGGCTCGACGCAATGGCACCACCGACGAAACCGACAGCTGTCGGTACGGTAGCGTCTCCAGGCATAAATGCCAGACCTGCCGCTACGACCACCGTAAAGACGGCCAGGTATTTAAACTCCCGGGTCATGAAGGTCATCGCACCGTCCTGAATGTCACCGGACAGCTCCTGGACCCGATCGTTACCGGGATCCTGCTTTGAAATGTAATTGATCAAATAAAACGCAAAAAACAACGCAACCAGGGACGCTCCCATCGCTACAAATGGTGCATTGGAAAGCAACAATGCCTTCAAGGGCAATCACTCCTATAGTAACTTGTGTAGATATAAGAAATGTTGGAAATGTGTTAGGCCCGAATTAGAAATGAGCAACTATTATAACGGCTGATTTTCGAATGATAAGGTGCTTTTGTACCGGGGGATCAAATCGACTTTAAATCAAACCATTAACGCCCCTTATAAAGGACTGACTGAACCACTCCAAACAGAAGAGACAGGCAAAAAGACGCAAGTGACACCCCTGGGAGATCACTAATGCAACTCAACTGAATTTCAGGCCGATGCCTCAGTTCCGAGAATCTCACGGGTCACGTCAACAAAAACCTCGTAATCCGATTCGCCAAATAACACCATTCGAATCTCGGACAGTTGATTTTCCTCGTCAATGAACTTCTTAATGGTTTCAATGGCCACGCGGGACGCTTCTTCGACGGGATACCCAAACGCACCTGTACTCAGGAGCGGGAAGGAAATTGAATCGAGTCCTTCGCCACGAGCAAGAGCCAGACTGTTCCAGTAACTTTCGCGAAGAGCCCCCTCCGCGTCCGGATGGGAGTCGTAAATAGGTCCCACGGTATGAATTATGTGTGTTGCGTTCAGATCGAAACCCGGAGTAATGACTGCTTCTCCGGTGTTACATCGCTCAAGATCCCGGCAGTAATCAGTGAGTTCCTGTCCGGCGGCTCGGTGAATTGCCCCCGCAACCCCACCTCCTGGAGCGAGGTCCTTATTTGCGGCGTTGACCACGGCATCAGTCGTTTGTTCGGTAATATCCCCCTGTTTCACTATTAACTCACAGGACTCTATTGTCCATTTCATGACTAACACCTCGATTTGAAAGTTACGGAAGAAATTAATTGCAATTCACCGCAAAGATACTACCCTCATTTGAATCCTAACCTTAACAAACAGACGTTCGACCGGTACACACAGTCTGACAATGGATGGCTCCCAATCCGAGTTTTCACTCGAAAGGTGGTAACTATGAAGGTTCTACTCTGTGATCCCGTAGCAGACGTGGTACTGGATCACTTTCAGAAACTCGACAATTTTACCGTGCATGAGGTTTTTGAACGCAGTGAATTGTTAAACGACCTTGATGACGCCAATTTTCTGGTTGTTCGGAGTGGCACTACCGTCGACCGTGAGATCCTGGACAACGCCCCGGAACTCAAGGGCATCGTCCGTGCGGGAGTGGGTCTGGATAACATCGACCTGGACTACGCCGACGAAAAAGGAGTGAAGGTTCAGAACACTCCCGAAGCCTCGACCAACGCCGTTGCCGAACTCGTCATCGGTCATATCCTGAGCCTCTTCCGTTCAATCCCTCAGGCCGACGCCGCCATGAAGGACGGCGACTGGATCAAGAGCCAGCTTGACGGGCGGGAGATTCAGGGCAAAACGGTAGGTGTAATAGGATACGGTCGAATTGGCCAACGGGTGGATCAGCTGGTCAAAGCGTTTGGTGCGGAAACAATCGCATACGATGCCATTCTGGACGACAACAAAATCAAAGACCTCGGCGGAAGCCCCGTCGGTCTGGATGACCTGATCGGACAGGCTGACATCGTGACGGTTCATGTGCCACTAACCGATCAAACCCGGCATATGATCGGAACCGAGGAACTTCAGCGCCTGCACGACGACGCCGTAGTTATTAACTGCTCCCGGGGGGGGCATCTTTGATGAGGAAGCACTGCACTCAGCCCTGAATGAGGGTCACATTGGAGGTGCCGGTCTGGATACCTTCGAAACTGAACCACCCGGTGATAAACCCCTGATCAAAAACACCAACGTCGTGACCACACCCCACATCGGTGCGTCCACGGCCGAAGCCCAGGATCGCATTGGTCAGCTTGTCATAGACAAGATTGAAACTATCGCCACGGAGGCGTCCTGATTCAAAGGAAGGATTTAGTCTAGTTCGAAGTTATCCGGGGACCTCATGTGGGTTTTGAGTTCATTCACAAACCGGGCGGCCGTTGCGCCGTCAAGGATCCGATGGTCGAAGGATAATGAGACCGGCAGTATCGTCCGGACGGTCACTTCGCCATCAACCACTGCCGGCCGTTCCTCGGCCCGCCCCGCTGCCAAAACGGCCGCCTGAGGATAGTTCACCTGTGGCGTAGACCATGTTCCTCCGACAAATCCAATGTTCGTCAGGGTAAAACTCCCGCCTTTCATTTCTTCCCGCTCTATTGTCCTGTTCCTTGCTCTGTCTGCCAGTCGGGCAACCTCTCGTCCTGCTTCAAGAACGGAGAGTTCATCCGCGTTACGAACAACCGGCACGAGTAATCCGTCCTCGGTGTCGACGGTGACTCCGATGTGATAATACTTCTTCAACACGATTTCATCCTCACGAAAAGTCGAATTAAGGTAGGGGAACTCCTTCAGGGCATAAGTAAGCGCCTTCAGCAAAAACGGCGTCAGGGTTAGTTTGAAGGACAACTCGGATCCCTCGTCACGGAGGGCTTCAATGCGTTTGGTCAGTTCAGTCACGTCGATTTTGTCCATGTGTGTTACCTGTGGAACTTCGGCATGGGTTTTACGGGTCTGCTCCGCGATCCGTTTCCGAACCCCCTTCAACGGGACGGTTTCGATAGAACCGTACTCCTCGAGGTCATCCTCACCGTCCGTGGATTCGGCGGCCTCGCGGACGTCCTCGTTGGTAATTCGTCCATTCTTACCGGTCCCCTCCACGTCCTCCAGTTCCACACCAAGTTCCCTTGCAAGATTGCGGGTTTTAGGGGTCGCGAGGACCTCTGATTCATCGGGCCGATCCTCACTTTCTTCGTCCAGTACCTCTGCCTCGGAGGCAATTTCACCGACAACAGTGGTTGATTCCACGTCCTTGCCCTCAACGTCAATCACGGCAAGGACCTCGCCAACTTCTATTCGGTCACCCTCCCGTCGTGGTAAGGAATCAATCGTCCCGTCACAGGGACAGGGGATATCGACAATTGCTTTGTCCGTTTCGACTTCGACGAGTGTTTCGTTCTCCTTTATGGAATCCCCCTCGGAAACGTGCCAGCGGACAATCTCTCCTTCCCTGATACCCTCGCCAACATCCGCGAATTTAAACTCCATTATGGATCCTCCCAAATTGTATCCCGATTAGTTCCTGGCCTACGGAGAATTTTTACAGTCAGAATTCTATCGTTTCCTTCATAGCCCGTCTGATTCTGCTGGACCCAGGCCGGTACCGATCCTCCGTCTTGGCCAGTGGCATAATTGTGTCGAAACCAGTGACTCTTTTAATTGGTGCCTCGAGGTTCAAGAAGGCTTTTTCATTAATTAACGCAACGATTTCACTTGCCAGACCACAGTTCCTCGGAGCTTCCTGAACAATCACCGCTCGCCCGGTTTTCTTGACCGAACTGATGATGGCTTCTTCGTCGAAGGGATCCAGGGTCCGAAGGTCAATCAGATCGACGGAGTAATCGGTCCGATCGTCTTCGAGAACCCGGGCCGTTGTCCGGAGCATTGCCCCCCAGCTGATGACTGTTAAATCCTCACCAGTCTCGACGAATTTTGCGGTACCAATCTCAGATTCACCAGGTTCCTCCGGCAGTGTCTGTTTTACGGAGCGATAGACCTCCTTGGGTTCCAGGAGAAGAACGGGATCCGGATCTTCAACGGATCGGTGAAGCATGTCGCGTGCATCCGAGGGTGTCGAAGCGGTGACAACTTTGATCCCTGGTACGTGGCAAAAGAATGCCTCGGGGCTTTCGGAATGGTGTTCCGGAGCCTTGATTCCACCAGTGTAAGGGGCGCGAATGACGACGGGACAAGTATACTGTCCTCTGCTACGGTTACGCATTCGACTCAGATGCGAGACGATTTGATCCATAGCCGGGTAAATAAAGCCCGAGAACTGTATTTCAACGATGGGCCGCAACCCAAAGGAGGCCATACCAATCGCAGTACCGACGATACCGGCTTCCGCAAGCGGTGTATCCATCACTCGCTCGGAACCGAACGCATCGAGAAGACCATCGGTGATCCTGAAGACTCCACCGTTCCGGGCCACGTCCTCGCCGTAGACGACCACGTCGTCGTGACGCTCCATAAGTTCGTGGTGTGCCTGATTGAGTGCGGCGGCAATTGTCTTAGGATCACTCACCGCTTGTTTCATCCTCCAGGGTGGATTTTTGATCTCTCAGGCGTGGTGTAATGGATTCGTAAAGGTAATCAAACATATCGGATGGATCGGGTTCCGGTAGTTTTTCGAACTCGTCTATGGCTGTCTCGATGTCCTGCTCAATCGTCTTATCGAGGTCATCCTCGTCCTGGTCGGACCAATCGTGTTGATCCTCCAGGAGAAGCCGTATCCGCCTGATGGGGTCCTTTTTTTTCCATGCCTGAACCTCGTCTTCCTCACGATAGCGCCCGGCGTCATCCGACGTTGTATGATCTCCAAGGCGGTAGGTTACCGCCTCCACAAAGACCGGTTCCGAGTTCTCGAGACAATACTGACGCAGGTCACGTCCGAGCTGATAATTGGCAAGGGGGTCATTGCCATCCACACGAAGGCCCTCGAAACCGAATGCCTCGGCTTTCTGGGACAGGTTTTCACTTGCCGTCTGTTTTTCCCGGGGCACGGATATCGCCCACTGGTTGTTCTGGCAGAAAAATAAAACCGGGGTCTCCCAGGCACCAGCGAAATTCATTGCCTCAAGCATGTCGCCTTCCGACGTGGCGCCATCCCCCAGGAAGACGACGCTTAACTGTTCCTCGTTCTGGTAGCGCAAAGCAAAACTGGCCCCTACCCCGTGCAATCCCTGGGAACCCACCGGAACGGAAATGGGATAAACCCTGAGGTCACGATCCCAGTTGCTCCCCCGTTCATCACCGCTCCAGTACT
>JBDGPI010000025.1:0-8285 GCA_042219765.1 Salsurabacterium abyssinicum (SeqCode) | reverse complement strand
CGATAGGTTGGAAAAAGGGGGTCCGAGTCGTCGAGTGCTTCGACGAGTCCGACTTGAGCTGCTTCCTGGCCCCGACAGGGTGCATAGGTTCCCAACCGCCCCTGACGCTGAAGGTTTACGGCCTGGTTGTCGAAGTGTCGACTGTACTTAAGGAGACGATAAATGTGGGTGAGGAAATCGTAAGTGAGATCAAGATCCAGCTGTTCGTTGTCCAGCGAACCGTCGGGTTCACAGAGCTGAAATAGATTTTCACTCTCTTGATAGAACTCTATCATAGAGACGACCTCGGGCCGTGTGATCGATTCCCCGTCGGAGGCCAAAGGATTGCCTAAAAATCGCTCAATATCAACCTAAAATATTGGCACACAATTATCGGGCCTGTTGTCCTATAAGCTTACCCCCGACTATGATAATTTATTCTCAATCTCTATTCCTCGTATTCAGGAGATAGTCCGGATGATTCCATTTCAACTGCTTTTCTATCCGCCCAGTCTCTTCAAACAACATCCGGTACGTCACTGGAGGGACGTCACACTCTGGCTGAAGTGGGGAATTATCGTTGCTATTGGATCGATTTTACTAAAAGTTGCCCTGCTGGAGACGCCGGAAAAAACCAGTTACCTATTCAACTTCCTGACCTACCTGGCCCGTGAAAACGACGCCATTACAATGGGCTATACCCTTAAATTCGGGTTATTCTTCCTCATTGAAGTCTTTCTTACCGTAATGGTCTGGTTGATCCGATCGGCCTGTCTCTTCATCAGTTACAACATAATCGACGCGTCCTTCACGGAGGGACCCATCGCCATGAGTATTGCGGGAGCAAGCCTGGTGAATGGCCTCTGGATCCTTATACCGGGTATCGCCGGAACAATTATCGCCATGCTGCACGGAATTCTGCTCATTGCTTACCTCACCAGTAATATTAACCGGCTGGACCTAACCCAATCGCTGGCCGTGAGTATCCTCCCGGGAATCATCCCCTTCATTATTTAGGGTCCCCCAACCGTTTCTCACCCGTTCTCTGGAGTATCCTTAACCTACCAGAGATTTCGTAATATTTTATTGAAATAGAAGCGTATTATGATGTCTAAACCATGGCGATTTCAGCCCACGGTTAAATCAGTCATCGTTAGGACAGGAAACAATTTTTTGGTTTTTCCCAGACATCGTGGTGAATCCATTCAAAGCAGAGGTGTCCTGATTTAAGTTAGTCCTGGGACAATTCCCAAAAATAGTCAGTACGCATGTTCATGAAAAAAGAGTACCTTTTTTGCGTTCTATAATACCTATTCCACCACCGTTAGACTGAAGTATTTACCGTACGGAGCAAGCCAACGTCATACCTCTAACCACGGAGGCGAAGCCTGGTGACTGATCCATCGGAGGAATCCTCGACCACGGTCAACATTGACGAAGTTACCGAGCTGGAAACATCCGGCCGCCAAACACCCACCCTTGATTTCTACGGTGGAAGCCTGATGAGTGGCTTTCCCCTGTTCTTCTTCGTTCTCTGGGCCATCCTACAGAGCGCCTTCTTCGGCATTGGTAACCCGAATGGACTGGTTGTGGGAATTCTTCTGGGTCTCATATTCGGTATGTTTTTTGCCAGAGGTGACTGGAAACACTACGCCAACGCGATTTTTGACGGCATGACTCAACCGGTGGCGGCAACGGCAATCGTTGCCTGGCTCTGGGCGGGGATGTTTGCCGAAACCCTTCAGGCCGGACAGTTCGTCAAGGGACTGGTCTGGCTGGCTCACACCCTCCAGTTCGGTCCCGAGTTATTCCCGGCCGTAACATTTATCCTGGCCGCTCTTCTGGCCACCGGTATCGGAACCGGTTACGGGACCACGATCGCTTTCTGCACCCTGTTCTTTCCCGCCGGAGTTGCCCTGGGAACCAACCCGGTGCTCCTTTTTGGCGCTATTCTGGCCGGAGCTGTCTTTGGTGACAACCTTGCCCCCGTAAGTGACACAACGATCGTCAGTGCAGTCACACAAAACTCCGATATCGGAGGCGTCGTTGCGAACCGCTTCAAATACGCCCTTATAGCCGCACTGGCGTCGCTGGTCCTCTACGGGGTAGCCGGTTTTACAATGGCCGAGGCAGAAATTCCCACCGGCGCCGAAAACTTACTCACTCAGACCAAGAATCCCGGGGGACTAATACATTTAGTTTCGATGCTTATCGTTATTGTCGCGGCCATACGTGGACGGCACATCATAGAGGCAATTACCTGGGGGCTGGCAGCAGCGGTTCTCTTCAACCTCCTCTTTGGTCTCTGTCAGGTCGCTGACATACTTCTTTTCAAAATCCCCGAAACAGCCTCCGTGGCAAAGGACCTTGCCTTCCTCCCCTTCGTCCAGGTTGTCCCCGTCGGATCCGAAGGTGTCTCCGGTAGCCTCTACTCCGGAGCAATTGGATTCTTCCCGTTGATCGTTCTGGTCCTGTTGATCGTGGCAGCGGCACAGATCATGATAAAAGGGGGAGGGTTTCAGGCACTCGAGGACGTCCTGCTTCAACGGATTATCAAGACCGTCCGGGGAGCTGAAACCACCATGGTTCTCGGTACGGCAATCGTCAACGCCATGATCACAATCAATACGGCGGCGGAAATCGCTATAGCCCCCTACATTTCACGGATCGGGCGCCGTTTTAACATTAACGGGTACCGACGCGCCAACATTCTCGACGCCAACACGTCCGCGCTGGGTTACATCTTTCCCTGGTCCGGTGGTGTTCTCGTCGGCTACACTGCTATCAGCGGGCTCGTGGACGAGTACACCTGGTTCACGGAGGCGAATATCGTCAGTCCGGCCTCAGTCTGGCCGTACGTTTTTCACGGATGGCTTCTAGTTGTTGTTTTCCTGCTGGCTGCCTGGACAGGCTTCGGGCGTGAGTACGAAACGGACCGCACCAGCGAGGAGGTGTCTAGGGTATGATTTTCTTCGACAGCTGGTCTTTTCGCACCAATCGCCCGGTTTTTTCGGAGGGTGAAACCGTAGAATTATTCGCAACGGGATTTGACAGGGACTCCGAAACTCTTCTGGCACGAGTGGGAGATACGATTCTACGCATCAAGGATGCCTCACCGGACCTGGTCGATCAAAAACTTTCGGTCCGGATTACGTCCTTCAACCCTTCGGAGTCCACCGGCACCGCCGAACTCCTGGACGTGTTCGAAACCAGTGATTTCTAAACCTGTGATCCCTAACGGTGTCCAATTTTCGTAACCGAATAAAGTCGACTGGGCAATCAATCCTCTGAATCATTTAGGGTCGACTCCTACCGTTCAAGAATCTCCGGTTTCTTCTGTCTTCCGGACGATCGGCGCCCGAACAGGGGCAGCTAACGTTTGAAACTGTAGTTATTCAACGCCCAGTTCATTTCCGTAAGTATCACAACGAACATAGACGCTATCGGTATACTGACAATCATCCCGAGAATGCCCCAGAGTTCACCCCCAGCCACAACCACAATGAGGACAATCAATGGATGAAGGTCCATCGTTTTGGCGACCACAATGGGTTTGAGGAAAACATTGTCCACCAGCTGGATAATCAAGAATACTGCGGCCACCGGTATCAGGGTGTAAGGATCATTGTGGTCGAGGAATTTTACCACCAGGGCGGGAATTGCGCCGGCAACCGGTCCGAAATAGGGAATTACATTGGCCACACCGGCAAAAATTCCAATCACAAACATGTATTTCACGTCGACGATCCAGAGCCCGATAATACTCAGCACGGCTATAATGAAGGACTCAATCGTTATCCCACGGATGTATGCCCCGAGCTTCTTGTCGACCTTGTAGTAAAGGTCAAACATCATTTCAAAAAATTGATTGGGAACCGACTGCACCACGAACCGACGAATCCTCCGGCGGTCCCTGGTCAGAAAAAACGCAATAAAGGGCACTATTATCAAATACTGAAGCGTCAGGTAGAGAACCTGTGGAATCCCCGACAGCTGACCAAAGACCCAGTCGTAGGCCACACCAACCTGACCGGCAAGACTCCCCTTCGGTAGAAATCCAAAAGAACGCTCCAGCTGCCGGAGGTAGTTCTCAAGAATACTATTCGGCTTGTTGTTGGCCAAGAAGGCCCGCAGGGCTTCGTACTGCTCCCAGAGAAAGGGGGAAATTTCAAAAATCCCCCAGGTGGCAAGAAGGCCAATAACAACAAAGACGATCGTCGTCGACGCCCCCCGGGTGAGTTTATACTGTTCCAGGAATGTCACCGGTGGATTCAGCAGGTAGGATATCAGCAGGGCAACGATTGTCATACTCAGGAGATGATAGACCCGGGGTATTGAGTACAGGATCAGCAGAACCGCTCCCAGTACAAGCGCATAGCGCAGAACTGACATCAACGTGCGGGGATGCAGACTAAGGGCGGACTTACTATCCACTGTCGGACTTGGCCTCTTGTTGCTCGTTCATTTCTCGCATCATTTCAAGTTCGGTCGTAATTGATTCCAACTGATCGTTGGAGTTGTAGAGACGCTGACCGAGCACCTGAACGATGTTCCGGTAAATTGCCAGTCCGGACTGTGGTTCTTTCTGGATGAATTCCTCGAGTTCCTGGCGAAAGATCCCCATTAACGTAAGTTCGGTCTTTGCCTCAGCGGAGGAACTGCGCTCGATCCCCCGACACAGAGCTAACTCCCCGAAAAAATCACCTTCACTAATAGTATGCAGCTCGACCCTGTTGCCAGTGGCATCCTCCCTGAACAGACGGACTGAACCCTGACGCGCTATATAAATTGCACTTGACGGATCCCCCTCACTGAAGACACGCTCACCTTCCTGGTAGTGAGACTCGTGCAGGAGGTCGGCCAGTTTTCTGTAATCGGAGGAGCGTAAATCCCTGAATATGGGGGTGTTCTTCAGTAGCTGAAAGGTCTCCTCCTCCACCCAGCTTCCCGTACGAAAAAACCAGTCTAAAAATCCCATAACAATCCCCTGAGAGAAATCCTTGATGCTGTCTCCGGATTACGGAGGAAACCAGCATAGTTGAAGGCAAACAATAGTCCGTAAATCGATACAAAAATCGCGAGATGGACGTACATTAGAGTTTTGTTTACTATTCAAAATGTCACTACAACTCCTAATAATAAGGAAGAATGACTGAATTATCATAGTGTCCGCAACGATACTGTTGTACTTTCGTTACAATACTCTCTTCCAATATCCGGAATAGATTGAATCTATGATCCGACAAACAGGCGTATTTGGCTTTGCGGACTTCCGTCCGGCTTCAAGTGCCATACCAACGACCGACTACATGAGATTGGTTCAGGATGAGTTCATGAATTGATGGATTTTTATTCCCCGGACGGTATCTCGTAAGCATTCACTGGTATTCAGTCCACCTGTGTTTTACGATGTTTTGGTCCGATTGATCTTTAATCACTAAACGGAGAGGGCACCATGACGGAAGGCTCGAACTTTAATTACGAACGGTTGACGGTCCCTTCCGGCGAGAAACTCTTTGAGTACGGTGATGAGTCATCCGAACTCTACGTACTCTCAAAAGGGGCCCTTGACCTGCGGCACGAAGGTACCACGATTACGACCATTTCCGAGCGGGACCATCCCCTCGGAGCGGCCGGGGTCGTTCTGAATACTCCCCGGCAGTACACAACCCTGACGCGGGAAAAATCAAGCGTGAAAAAGCTCCCGATCGATAAGGGTGGTTTTTTCGACTGGCTTCAGGAGCACCCGCTCAAACTGGAAAAAATTAATCAAAATTACGCTCAGTTACTCGACTACTTCAACGAACGCAACAAGGAAAACTTTAAAATCTTCCGGACCTATCGGTCCCTGGTGGACAACCTTATTCAGCCGCTTTCCCGCATTGAAAATGAACTGGACATTAACCCCAACTCCTCCGACGAAACTTCATCAACCTCCACAGGCAACCTCGACGGAGAGAACCCAATTGCGCCTCTTCTTAAGACGTACCGACTGATTGTTACCACCACCGGGCGATCGGATCGGAGTGATTTGTCGGGACTCGACGTTCCCGAGGAGTCCCTTCAGGGGTTCGAGGCCGGAGAGGAAATCTGCTCGGAAGGGGATACCGGAAAAAGTTTCTACATCTTGATAGATGGGTCTCTCTCAGTCCTAAAAGGAGACCAGCGTGTGGCCGTGCTTGATCAAAGGGGCTCCGTTTTTGGCGAAATGTCACCGTATCTGCGGGCGAATCGGCGGGCAACGGTTAAAGCGGACACGGATGCTCGCGTTTCCGTAATATCACACGACCAGCTGCAGGCGCTGCTGGAAGACTCACCGGAACTGAGTCAAAAGCTTATTGTCATATTCTTCAGGCGGTTCCGTCGAGCCGTTACGCTCAACCACCGACTGAGAAATTTTCTCAGTTACGTTAAAGCACTCACCACGGAAGGAGACGTCTCGGAAGCTCTTAAATCCTACATCAACCAGCTTCTTGAGGTACTGGATGAAACGGAGGAGCACGATCCGAAGATCGAGGACGCCAAGGAGAAGCTACGTCATTGGATCAACAATGAGTGCAACTCACTGGATGATCATCTCCCCTCCGGATCCCTGCGGGATTTCACCTCCGAGGACATGAAATCCTAGGATCCAAGAGCCGTCAGCAGCACCGATCGCTCCCGCGGTCGGTTATCGTTGTCAACGAGCACCACCTGTTGCCAGGTGCCGGTCTGAAGTTCCCCACCCTTGAACGGTAACGTCACTGAGGGCCCCATCAGGGAGGACCGTAAGTGGGAAAATCCATTCCCATCGCCCCATTTTTCGTTGTGTTTGTAGGAATCATCCTCGGGAGCGATCGAATCGAGAGCATCCCGGAGATCCTCCAGGCAACCACTTTCGTACTCGATGGTTGTTACTGAAGCAGTCGAACCTGGCACGGCAATATTAAGAAGCCCTTTACCTGGGTTGCCGGCAAGAAAGTCTTGAATGGGTTCCTTTAAATCAATGACCTCCGAGAAGCCCTCCGTCGAGATCGTCAACTCAGTCTGACGAAACGAATCGGAACGGACCTCGTCCTCCATCGTTATCCAAACCCAAGCTTTTGGCGGGCTTCGTCACTCATCATACTCTCATTCCACTTTGGATCCCAGACAATGTCAACGGAGGCCTCGGAGACTCCCGGAATAGCCCGAACTTTTTTCTCCGCGTCACCGGCTAAATGGTCCCCCATTCCACAGCCCTGGGCTGTCAGGGTCATGTCGACATCAACGGTGTATTGCTGGTCACCGATTTCATCAATTCCGTAGATCAAGCCCAGCTCGACGATATTAACCGGTATTTCCGGATCGTAACACTTCCTCAGCTGATCGTAGACCGCCGATTCAATGTCATCCGGCACTTCCTCCGGGGCTTCGGCATCATCCCCCATGTCGATGTCAAGTGAATCACCGTCTGGTTTTTCCAGCAGATCAAGTTGATCGGGTTCCAGTTGTACCTGCCAGAGTTCGGAAGGAATCCGGACAGTAGCATTCCCACCTCGGGTCTGAACCAGGAACCCGTCCGTTCCCTCCTCAATCTGAACGTCTTCCCCCTCGGGGATTTTCACAACCGTACAGTCGTCCGTGAATACAACGGATTCTCTCACCGCAATCACCTCGGATGATAGTTAAGTCTTTAACTAAAGTATTGTCGCAAATTATCGTACAGAAACAATTCCCGTCCGGTGGGATTCAGTCCTCCCAATCAGGGGCAAACGGTGGGTCGATGTAGCGGTCCTCACGCTCAATAGACTCAATTGTTTCAATGTCCTCAGCGTCCAATTCAAGCGTCAATGCCTCAAAGTTTTCACGCAGGTGTTCCTCTCCGGTCGCCTTGGGAATCGTCACGACGTTCTTGTAGGACGTTACCCAGGCCAGCACGACCTGAGCCGGTGTAACCCCATGCTTGTCGGCAATACTATTAATTTCCTCAAGGTCGAAGATGGTTCCGTGTCGAAACGGGGAATACGCAACGAAAACCGTATCATTCTCAACGGCGTCCTCGCGCAGATGGTCCTGCTGCAGCAGTGGATGCATTTCAACCTGATTGGCGTAAATGGGCTCATCGAGGTAGGCCCGTGCCTCCGACAGAAGACCGGGGGGTGAAGTTCGAGACACCGATTCGGCGGATAAGCCCCTCGTCCCGCAGTTCCTGAAATGCTCCGAGGGTCTCCGGGGCGTCGTAGTCTTTCGCCGGCCAGTGAACGTACAGCAGATCCACGTACTCAAGGTTGAGCTGACGGAGACTTTCTTTGGTGCTCTCGATGACGTCGGAATACTTTAAATTC
>JBDGPI010000024.1:20820-27518 GCA_042219765.1 Salsurabacterium abyssinicum (SeqCode) | reverse complement strand
CTCGAGGCCAACACCAATCAAGTCAAGAAAGCCGCAAAAGCCATCGAAAATGCCCGGAAACCAGTGATCTACTGCGGGGGCGGTATCATTGCCGCGGAAGCCTCCGAGGAACTTCGTGAACTCGCCGACCAGTGCAACATACCGGTCACCACTACGGTTATGGGACTGGGAGCTTATCCCGAACACAAGGACAAATCCCTGCGAATGCTTGGAATGCACGGCACCGAGTACGCCAACCTGGCGGTGGCTCAATCCGACCTGCTAATTGCCCTTGGGGTTCGGTTTGACGATCGAGTGACCGGAAAAGTGGAGGAGTTTGCCAAACACGCCGACATCATTCACGTCGACATTGATCCCTCCGAAATTAACAAGAACAAAATCGTCGACATCCCGATTGTCAGTGACGTGAAGGACGCCCTTGATAAACTGAACGAACAGGTGGATTCAGACGAATGCGAGTACGAGGACTGGCACGAGCAAATTCAGGACTGGAAGACCGAGCGTCCGCTCCGCTACAAGCAGCGGGACGACGCCATTATGCCCCAGTACGTCTGCGAGCGACTCAATCACCTGGCTCCCAACGACAGCATTATTACCGTGGGCGTCGGCCAGCATCAGATGTTCGCCGCACAACACTACGACTTCTCCGAACCCCGAACCTGGTTGAGCAGTTCAGGACTTGGTGCCATGGGTTTTGGATACCCGGCGGCCGTGGGAGCCAAGGTTGCTCAACCCGACAAGCAGGTTATCGACATAGACGGCGACGGAAGTTTCATGATGAACGAACAGGAACTGGCCACGGTCGCCCAGCACGACATCGGTGCGAAAGCGATCATCCTGAACAACTACCACCTGGGTATGGTCGTTCAGTGGGAGGACCGCTTCTACGGCGGTAACCGTGGTGATACCTACATCGGTGATCCCGAAGTTGATTTCGTTGAAATCTGCAACGGCCACGGGGTCGAGGCCGAGCGGATTCACCAAAAGGAAAACCTCGACGACGCCCTTGAACGGCTGCTTGAATACGACGGTCCCTATGTTCTTGAAGTTATTGTTCCCTACGAGGAGCACGTGCTGCCGATGATTCCGTCCGGGGGAACCATCGACGACATGATCACACCCGACGTCGACCCCGAGGAATCCTCCTGACCGTCAAACTGTTACCCTGAACCACCGCCATAATCCGGCGTCCCCTTACCATTAACCACCGATTCTACCACTGTAAGCTTACCAACACTCCAACGTATCCCAGTATCATGATACCGGGTAAATAATTTGGCGGTTAATTGGATTGAAGTAATGGATAAAGGATGGGTAAGCAGGAAAGGATTGCATCAGTTATTTAATGGAATTAACGGTCAGGAAAAAGCCGGGTGACATACTGCGGGACTACCGTCAGAAAAAATTCTCGGCTTCAGTTTCAGGCGTAACGATCGGCCACCACGGCGGCGCAGTAGGCTTCGGGTTTCGTTCGGACTTCGTACCCGGAGCCTCGAATCATGCCGACTATCTCGTTCATCATATCACCGGTAGGTCCACTGTGGCCGATGTCAACGTGTATCTGCAGGTTGTAGTTAAACGGAGTTGGAAGGCGATCGAGACACTGTTCCAGTGCCCCATTCAGTCGGCTGGCCAGCTTCAGGCTCAGGGTCGCCTCCCGATAGATTCTCTGACGGAGGCTCGGAAATTCCTCGTCGTAGAAACGACGCCAGAAGTACCGCCCGCCATGGCCCACACGCTGCACGGCAATCACACTTACGATGGAAGCACGCCCGTCGACGTGACAGGAGTCAGTGCCGACTGTAAGAAGGTAGGATTTCTGTGGAGCATCGTTGACGTACGAGGCCAGTTCGTCGATCAATTCCGAACCATCGAGATTGCCACAGGTGGGATTGTTGAAGGAAAGGGAAGCCAGGTCATTCTGATCCGATGAGGTCTCCATTAGCGTAACTCCTGTTCCGTAGAGTTGGTTACCCCGGGCACTTCAAGAACATTATCTGTTGCAAACCGCTTAAATGGATACTCACTACCGTGTCTGAATCTCCAATTATGACTTAGTTAACGATAGTATAAAGTCAAAATAAGGTTAAGAATTCAATGTTCATCACTTTTACCCGACCGTCTCGAGAGTCATTCTTGTGCCGTTTGAAACGATTTTCGGGCGCACTGCTTCTGGTTATAATATCTCGACATTATCGGATCTAACCATTAAAGAAAGTACGGTGACTACCATGACAGAAATTGACGAAAGCAGCTACCTGCAAAGCATTGGTGGGTACGCGTTCGCCGAAGTTGACGAAGCCTACGACCAGGCCGTTGAAACCCATGGAGCCGAGTACATGATTGATTTCGGTGTTGGTGACCCCACCGACCCGACTCCTCCGCCGGCCCGGGAAGCCGCCGCCGTTGAAGCATTGACAAACCCGTCTCAAGGATATCCCAGTTACGTGGGACAGGACGATTTTCGCCAGGCCGTTTCGGACTGGTACTCCCGTCGGTTCGGGGTTGAACTCGATCCCGAGACCGAAATCACGGCCACATTAGGCTCCAAGCAGGCCGTTTTCTGTATGCCGATGGCCTTTGTGGACGAAACCGACGCCGTACTCATCCCGGATCCGGGCTATCCTCCCTACACCTCCGGCACGAAACAGCGGGGAGCGGAACCAGTTTTCATGCCGTTGAAGCCGGAGAATGATTTTCTTCCGGACCTGGATGCCATTGATCCCGAGGACGCCTCGAAGGCCAAAATTATGTGGTTGAACAGCCCAAATAACCCCACAACGAAAATTATTCCGGAGAACTTCTACAGGGAGGCAGTTCAATTCTGCCAGGAACACAATATTCTGCTCTGTTCGGACGAAGCCTACTCCGAGATGTATTACGACGCCGAACCGCCCAGCAGTCTTTTTCAGGTAGAAGGAGGACGTGAAACCGGACTGGTCGTCCATTCGCTTTCCAAACGCTCCAACATGACCAATTACCGGATCGGATTTGTAGCCGGTCGCCCTGAGCACCTGGATAAATTCAAGCGAGTTCAGACGAACATGCACTCCGGTCAGGCACAAATCCTTCAGAAAGCGGCGGTGGGCGCCTACTCCGACGAAGACCACGTGGACGCTATGCGGTCGATGTACGGAAACCGTCGCAGTACGCTGCTCCCCTATCTCAGGGAGGCGGGTTTTGGTGATATTTATGCCGAGGGTGGCTTCTACGTCTGGGCGGAAGTTCCGGACGGTCTCGACAGCGTTGAGACCACCAAACTTCTGCTTGAGGAAGCCGGTATCAACACGACCCCCGGTAGTGCACTCGGACAGAATCCCGAGTACGGGAACAACTTTATTCGATTTGCCCTGATTCAGGACGCCGGTCTGACTGAGGAAGCCGGGGAACGGCTGGTCGAACTGGAACTTGCTTCCAAAGCAACCACCGGAGTCTGAGTGTCACCCTAATCCAGAACGAGGAGTCAACCATGATTCAATTCACGAAGATGCACGGTCTGGGCAACGACTACGTCGTCGTGGACGAGCGAGACCAGTCCGTGATTCCGGAGGACCGTAAGGGGGAGTTTGCCCGGGATGCCGCCGACCGTGGTTTTGGCATTGGATCGGACGGTATCCTTTACCTCTCCACCCCGGACACTGCCGACCTTCAGATGCGAATTTTTAACGCGGACGGAAGTGAGGCCGAATCCTGTGGTAACGGCCTGCGCTGCGCGGCCTATTATCACCATGGACTCAATAAGTCCGGTGAGTCGACATTTACCATTAATCTTCCTCTAAGCGATGTCATCGAAGCCAGTGTCAACCATACCCTTCCGAATCAGGCCGAGGTCAGACTGAGCCTCCCCGAAGCAGGTCGGTACGTTTCCAAGGAAACCGTTGATCTGGAGACAATTAGTCTTGTCTACCATCGAATTGACGTGGGAAATCCCCACGCAGTCATCTTTCTCGAGGAAAACGACGTGCTCGAGGACCAACTCGATGAACTTCCCCTTGATGTTATCGGGCCTCAGATCCAGAATCACCCTGATTTCGAGGACACGGGCGGAATTAACGCCGAGTTCGTTCGAGTTGACGACGGCGAAAACGTAACCATGCGGGTCCACGAGCGGGGTGTTGGGGAAACAAGTTCCTGCGGCACGGGCTGTATTGGTGTGGCCCGGGCCTGTGCGGCAACTGATCGCAAGGACGGCTGGATTTCAGTTCACCAGCCGGGGGGCATTCTTCGTATTGAGACCGAAAAAGGCTTCCTTGAGGGATCAACCGAACACGTCTACACCGGATACTATCCCCGCCGACTCGAGGATGTTTGAGGTGATGACTCTTCGGAGGGTTATGTAATACATTCGTCACTCATTCTACAAGAGGAGTTGTGATCCAATGAAAAAGGTCGGACATCAGGTTATGGCATACGGAGTTCTTACCGGTATTGGAGGAATTATGGGCTACGTTAAGGCTGGCAGTACAGTGTCAATGATTGCCGGCTTAGCCTGTGGAGGAGCCCTCTGTGCCGGAGCCTACGGTCTTTACAGCAACCGCCGCTGGGGATGGTGGACGAGTCTCGGCGTTACGGCTCTGCTGATTTACCAATTCGTTCCCAGTTTCAAGGAATCCGGAAAAATTATGCCGGCCGGTGTTATGTCCGCCGCGGGCATCTGGGTACTTGGTGCCCTGATTATTGCTTACCTGCAGGAAGTCGAGTAAACGGAAAGAGAGTCCCCAGCCGAACTGTATGTTAATTGGCCGGCCGGCGGATCTTCGATTGGTTCGCCGGCCCGAGATAACCCTTTAGAACTTCGGCAGGTCTCCCAGCTCATCCTCTCCCACCGCTTCATCATCTATGCGTAAAAACGACCCGGACGGTGATTCAAAAACTCGTAATTTACGCTGCAACACGTAACCGTCCTCCTCGTCCGGGCAGGCTACGTAATACGTCTTGTCATTACTGACGATGTCTTCAACCACATCCGCTTTCGGGACGGCCTCGGCCTCCCTGGCTTCATCATTCCGTACTTTACGAACTTTGAGATGGGTCAGCTGTCCTTCGTAATCCCTCATTGCCGTAACGATACAGTCAACCGACACAAATCTTCCCCCTTTCGAAAAGTAATCAACACAATGGCCCGATGCGCAATAACCGACCAACCTGGCTACCGAGTAATGTAACCAACCACTTGCCACGGAACACCAGTCAATATGAACCAATGCCCGGAGTAGCTAAGCATACTTCGTTTCCGATTCAATCGCCAGCCGGATTCTTTATCCGCCTCAAGTCATGGAACCTGCCGGAAAGGATGCACACCGGTGTTAAAAATGTATCACGAGGTCCCATAACCGAGCTCACCCTGCCAATTTCCTAGAGGTGTTCCTCCGGCGAAAACCCCCGTCGAACCGTGTTTTCGGCGGTTGAACGAGGCCAGGTGAAGTTTTTGAGGTAGTCCGGACCACCGGCCTTGGTTCCTTTCCCGGAAAGCTTGAACCCCCCAAAAGGCTGCCGACCGACTACTGCTCCAGTAATCTTCTCGTTTATGTATAGATTCCCCACACGAAATTCCTTTTTCACTCTTTCAATCCGCTCGGGATGCCGGGAGTAAAACCCTCCCGTCAAAGCGTAGTCAACATTGTTTGCGATTCGTAAGGCTTCACTCAGACTCCCGTAGCGGATGATGGGTAAGACGGGCCCGAAAATTTCTTCCTGTGCAAGCCGGGACTCCGGTTGTACCCGGTCGACAATCATCGGGCCGACGTAGTATCCCTCCGGTATATCGTCCGGGGGATCGACGTCCAGAACCACCGTTCCTTCCCTGTAAGCCAGTTCACGGTATTCCTGTATGGAGGTCAGGGCGTCCTCGTCAATCACGGGTCCCATGAAATTTCCCGGATTGACGGCCGGTCCAATTCTCAGGCTTGAGACGGCCTCCGTCAGGCGAGCAACGATTGCATCGGCCTTCTCCTCGGGAAGAAGAACCCTCGAACAGGCCGAGCATTTCTGGCCCTGGTAGCCGAAAGCGGACTTAATAATGCCGTCGATTGCCTCGTCGAGATTCGCGTCCCGATCGACGATAAGAGCATTTTTTCCACCCATCTCCAGAACAGTATTTTTAATTACTGTCTCGTTTTGTTTGAGCGAAGCAGCTTTTTCGTGAATGCTCAGGCCCACTTGCCGGGAGCCAGTAAAGGCGACAAGGTTTATTCTGGGGTCCTGAACAAGAGTATTCCCAACCCGGGATCCCGAACCGGGAACCAGCTGAAGGACTCCATCGGGAATCCCGGCCTCCTGAGCCCGTTTTACGAACTGATATGCCGTAATGGGAGTGTTCGAGGAGGGTTTAAGCACTACCGGGTTACCCGTAACCAGAGCAGCCGTCGTCATACCGGTGAGTATGGCCAACGGAAAGTTCCAGGGGAGGATAACGGCCGTCGGGCCTCGTGGTTCACGCCGGTAACGGTTGTCCTCCCCCGGCCATCGCCACTGCTGCCCCTGACCCAGCTGCCGTGCCTGCTGAGCGTAATAGTAGCAAAAATCAATGGCTTCCATGACGTCGGCATCGGCTTCGCGCCAATTTTTCCCATTTTCAAGAAGAACCCAGGCGGCCAGTTCCTGACGGTCTTCCTTTAATCGATCACCGAGACGTTCAAGCCACTCGGCCCGCTCACTCACCGGGGGTGGGGTCGGCGTTCGACCGGACGAACGCCGCC
>JBDGPI010000024.1:15521-20810 GCA_042219765.1 Salsurabacterium abyssinicum (SeqCode) | reverse complement strand
AGTCCGGAAATACCCGATCGGAGGTACTCAGGGCCTGTTCAAGTTCCGTTTCACCAACCCGACCGATCCGTCCCACCAGCTCATCGGAGCGGGAGGGGTTATAGGACCGAACCCAGCCATCGCCACTTGTCCACTCACCATCAACCCGAAGCGGATAATCCATTCCGAGCTTGCGGTAGACCCTCCGCAACGCAGTATCCTGGTCGGAAACCTCGTCAGCCCGGTTAAAATTCTGAGGACCAACGGACTGGTATCCCTCACGCCTGGGGGCCGAGGCCGGAACCTCTTCCTTATCGGGAGCAGCCATCGGATCCTCGGTCGAACCCGACTCGTGAAACGTCTGCCGGAGGAACGATTGATTGGAGGTGTTTTCAAGGAGACGGCATACGAGATAAGCCATGCCGGGAACCAACTCTCCGTAGGGTACGTACAGTCGTACGGGACGATCCCGGTCCTTCATGAGCCTCTGAATCGGTTCCCCCATGCCGTACAGCATCTGAAGTTCCCAGTCCCGGCGGGGAAGATCAAAATAATCCGCAACGGTAGACCCGTAGGCCAGACTCCGGAGGTTATGGCTGCCAAACGCTGGCCGGGCTACGGGATGATACTCGCCGAGCAACCGAGCCAGTCTCTCGTAGTTCCAGTCAGTCCGACCTTTTGCTTCGTAGACCGGTACCTCCCAGTTGTTGCGGTAGGCACGAATACGTTCCGAGTCCCAGTAAGCTCCCTTGACGAGCCGGATCCAGATTCTGCGGTCGTGTTCCTGACACCACTCCAGTAGATTTTGGCAGTCCGAGTAGGAGTTTTTATGATAGGCCTGTATGACCAGTCCCAGATCGTTCCAGTCCTCGAAGAGGTCCTTCCTCAATAGCCGGCGGGCTAATTCAAGGGTGATTTCACGACTATCGTCCTGTTCCATGTCAAAATAGACAATAATGTCACGATCCTTAGCCTCTCGAAGAATCGGCATCACCCGTTCTTCAAGCCTGTCCAGGGTTGCGTTCCGGGCGACCGGATCGAACTGTGAATCAAGCGCAGTCAGTTTCACCGATAGGCTGCGTCCCCTTGCCCGTGCCGTTACGCTCTCCTCAAGGCCATCCAGGTCCTTTAAAATACTCAGGTACGCTTTCTGGTACGCCTCCGCCTCGGACTCCGCGATGACTTCCTCGCCCAGCCTATCAATACTGACGGCAAACCCTTCGCCCTCAAGCTGTTTCACTTCGGCCTTTAATTCGGCGGGCGTTGAACCGGCAATAAAACGATCCGCCAACTGCTTCACGGACCACTTTGCCGTCCGAGCGACAACTCCGTCCGGGACCATGCGCAGGTCGGAGGATTCCAGTCCCCAGCGTATCCATCTCGGTAAACTATCCGCACCTTCGGAAATACTCAAATAGGCTCTTAAATGATCGATGACGTCTTCGGGAGCATCCAGGGCGGGAAGAACATCGACCAGTCGAAAGAGTGAGGACTTGATTTGAGGACGCTTAATGACCCAGTTAAGAAGCTGTCGGTCCGGAGAAAAAAGTTGTTTGAACCCAGAGGTACTGAGTGAATCAATCAGGTCCTGTCCGCGTTCCTGAACGGCACCGTCCAGCTGTTCCCGGAGGGTCACTGTGAGTGACTGCTCGAGCGGGGTCTAGGGAGGCTAGCGTTGTCGGTGAATTTGAAAGCTTCTTTACTTTTCTGGTACAGTCCGGACTTCACTCTACTCAGAAATATAGGCATGCGATCCCCGATTCCTCCAACCTCATCATGAAAGGCAAAAATTTATACGATAATGTCCCTCAGAATCTCCGGCCTCGAACCATCGAAAGACACCGGAAATCAATTTAACACGTCAATAGAGGATATCAGTTCGATGACGTGTCATCAGCGTGAAATTTTTTGTATTCCTCCAGGAAGCAAAGGGTTTCCGGATCCTCCATTCGGTCAACAAACAGTACGCCATCCAGGTGATCGAGTTCGTGCTGAATGATACGAGCTTCAAAACCGGTTGCTTCCTTTTCCTGGGTTGTGGCGTTTTCGTCCTGGTAGCGCACCGTAACTGACTTCGATCGGCGCACGTCTCCTCTAAGTTCCGGCAGACTCAGACAACCTTCAGTATCGTTAACGGTGGACTCGGATCGATCGATAATAGATGGATTAACCAGGACAGTCGGCTCAATTGGGCCATCCTCGGTATCGTACCGTTCGGTGTCCTGGAGCTCGTAGACAATGATCCGGTAAGGCTCCTGAACCTGCGGGGCAGCCAACCCCACCCCGTTATAATCCCGCATGGTCTCAAACATATCATCGATCAGGGTGCTGAAACTCCCCGAACCAATTTTCTCCTCGGGGTAAGGATCACACTCACTGCGAACCATGGGATTCCCCGCCCGAAGAACCTTGCGGATTGTCATCAGTTAAGCTTGCTAAGGACGACCTTCTCAGGGAGTACCCGCTGCGGCAGCTGCAGCCTGCCTGGTTTCAGCTTTGTACTCAGGGCAGACTTTACACTCATCGTCCTGATAAATTTTAAGGGTTCGGAAGTCCATGGTGAGGGTATCGAACGTCAGTAGCTTCCCGGAAAGGGACTCACCGATTCCGAGCAGGAGTTTTATGGTCTCCGTGGCCTGAATTGTTCCAACGATCCCCGGGAGCACGCCCAGGGTACCTGCCTCGTCTCATCCAGGGGCCATTTCATCGGGAGTCGGCTCCGGAAAGAGACATTTGTAACAGGGTCCCTCGTCCGGCAGGAACGTAGTCACCTGACCCTCAAACCGGAATATCGATCCATGCACAATCGGTACTTCGTGCCTGAGTGCTGCTTCGTTGATGGTGTAACGTGTGGGGAAGTTATCGGCACCATCCACAATGACATCGTAGTCCTCAACAATTTCATCGACGTTATCGTCCTCAAGCCGCACGTCGTGTTTGTTGACGGTGACGTCCGGATTCAGATCATTGATGCGTCTTTCCGCCGACTCGACCTTGGGCTCACCGACATCGTCGTCCGTGTGAAGAATTTGTCGCTGCAGGTTTGAACGCTCCACTACGTCATCGTCGACAAGGCCGAGGGTCCCGACACCGGCTGCGGCCAGGTAGAACCCGCTGGGGGACCCGAGACCACCGGCTCCAATCAGAAGAACTTTACTATTGAGGAGTTTTTGCTGTCCTTCCTCCTCAATCTCGGGAATCTTAATATGCCGACTGTAGCGATCCCGTTGTTCGTCCGTCATGGTTTCGGGGGTTATGGTGGGTAATCCGAGCTCCTCCCACTGGTTGTATCCACCCTTCATGGAAATTACGTTCTCGTAACCGATTTCCTGCAGATCGTAGGCCGCCATGGCCGATCGGGTCCCTCCGGCACACTGTAGAACGACCGTCTTGTCTTTTTCCGGGACCTCCCGCTCTATTTTGACGTCGAGGAACCCTCGCGGGATAAATTTTGCTCCAGGGATGGCTCCCTGCTCGTACTCGTCTCGTTCACGGACGTCAATCAAAACAACATCGTCGTTGTCGGAGTCTTCCAGCAAATCGGCCACTTCACGTGGGCCAAGTTCCTGAATCTTGTCCTGGATCTCCTTGTATCGTTCTCGGAAGCTTGTTGCCAATGGGAATACCTCCAGCAAGGAATTAATCTCAAGTAACTCTATCTATTTTATAGTATTTAAAGGATTTTACCAAGATACCGGCAATGATAGCCGACCAGGTTCATTACCAGTCTTTAGACCTCTCGCCCGGTTTCAGCGGTCGTTACTGTTAAATATGGTACATGACTTCCTCTTCACTTTCTTCCTTGCGGCGGACAATTTCCGAAAGCGGGACGGAGAGCTGGTCTTTGAGCTTGTCGTTCTGTTCATCCCAGAATGACTGCAGAAATCCGGGCCGGTCCCTGCCCTGTTCCACGAAGGAAATCTGTTCTTCGAGATGCTCCAGAATATCGTAGACGGTAATCTCATCGGGATTACCACTGAGGGTGTATCCCCCGTTTTTGCCCCGGCTGCTACCGACTAAACCGCCACGCTTGAGATCGAGGAGTACTTGCTCCAGGTATTTCTTGGGAATACTCTGTCGCTCGGCAATGTCCCGAATTTTGACCGGGCCGGTCTGACTGTGCAGAGCGAGATCCACCATGGCCAATATGCCGTACTCGGCTTTAGAACTTACCTTCATGGAAACTGTCCTCATTAACAGGATGTTCGGACGTTAATCTCTTCTTCTACGGTAGACATAACGTATCAACACCAGGCTCAAAGATCAACGAATTAACTTTTTCCGACGCTGCCTGTACAATAGACGAGCGTTATAAACTGACGAATCTCTACTTGTGTTTTTTTATCTTTGATTACCGTGATTGATGGCTTCCATCCCTGGTGTTTACCATCACTCAAACTCAAACGTGACCAACGGAGTTCTACCATGAAGTTTTTTTCAATTCTACTGTCCCTTCTCGCCGGGGGAACGTACTTGATGCTTCACAGAATTTCCCTCGATCGGATCGGCCCAAAGTTCTACCGGTTGATAACCACGCTGTCACTGATCGGCTTTGGGCTTATTTTGCTCACCCTGCGACCGGCGGGATTCAGCAGCTGGACCGAGTTCGGTCTTGTTGTGGGAATTCTCTCAACGGGACTTATGCACCACCGCAGCCTTAGCGGAACGCTACCGGGACTCCGACCGGTGTTTTACTGGACGGGAGTCGGTCTCATACTGACCTTTTTTGCCGCCATAGTGTTCGGGCCCACCCTGTCGATGATCAAAACGGAGGTTGTCCCCACTCCCGTGGCGTACCTGCAGATCGTTCTGTCGGCCGCGGTTCTCGGGTCCATTGTCGACGCAATGATATGCGGTCACTGGTACCTCGTGAATCCTGATCTCAGCTTGGAACCAATTCAATCCATTTCCCGGGCCCTCACCCTGGTTATACTGGCGAAAATCGCACTTATCAGCTGGGTACTTTTCCAGACAAAACTTCATAATCCGTTCCTTTTCGAACAGTTAATGTTCTACAAATATCCGCTCTTATTCTGGGTCAGGTTACTGGTCGGTCTTGCCGGAGGACTGTTTTTTAACTGGATGAGCTGGAAAGCGCTTGAACACGGAAATACCCAGGCTTCCACGGGCATTCTCTATGCCTGTATCACCTGGATTATCATGGGGGAGTTTTCGGCGTTCTACCTGACTGTCGTTGAGGGGGTACCCCTCTGATGGACGTCCACATGGCCTGCGAAAACTGCGAAGTTGAAATAGTACACCGATCGGGAGACTTCCTGCCCTCCAGTTGCCCTGAGTGCGGGACCTCGC
>JBDGPI010000024.1:0-15511 GCA_042219765.1 Salsurabacterium abyssinicum (SeqCode) | reverse complement strand
GGAGCTTCACGAGGACTTTTGCGACGGTGACCGTCTAAGACACTGCCTGTACTGCGGGGGCGAGGACTTTTACGAATCAAAACAGATCAACCCAACGTTTGGAGTCAGCATGGTCGTCGTGGGTACGGCCCTGTTCCTCGGTAGCGTCTTCATTTTACCGGGAATGGACGGTTTCCTCTGGGGAATGGTGGTGTTGCTGTCCCTGGTGGTCTTCGACAGGGTTCTTCGAATGCTACTACCCGAAGCAGTGATCTGTTACCAGTGTTCGTCAGTTTACCAGGACGTCGACCCCGAACAGGACTTCGGAGAATTTGATCACGAACTGGCAACCGAGTTAAAGTTCAGCACGGAGGATTAACCCATTTACAGAACAGGCGGCCGTTGGATAGGCTCGAGGTCAATTAAAAGTCTCAACAATTACCCACCTACGGATGATGTTTCTTGAACTGGACGAAACAATATTCCCTTAGTTCCGGTGAAACCTGGACCGTCAATACCGATTACGGTGAGTTCACCTTCGACTTGACGGTGAACGGCTTCATTACGCCCGACCGAACCTCGAGGATCCCGAAACTAACGAGCCCGTTAAGAAAACCTTTATCCTTGAATCCCTCGGCGACACCGTCACGGTTGACTTCGTCCCGATTTACCCCGACCGGCCTGTTGTCGTCAACCTGAAGGACTCATTACATATTCCTACCGGTGAACGGGGGTTCTTCTGTGTACCATTCCGGGTCGGTGTTGGATTCACGCTCCCGGACTCCGAAACCACCCTCGAAAACGTTACACCAACCCCTCGGAAACAACGGAATCCACGCCTATCAGGAATCCTGTGAGCTGTATACCAAACCCCCTTCCCTGATGCGGGAGACCGAGACCACTATCGCCGTTATTCCGATTTACTACAACAATCAGCGTGATGAAGGGTCCGAGGTAGACCAGTGCCTCGTTCCGCTTCAGGAACTTGACCTTTACCGTAACGACTCCGACGACCTGATCTTCGAGGTCGTAAAACTCACTCACTCCGAACCGTTCTATCAGGAACCCCGACCCCTGAAGCGGCCTCCGAAAGAGATCAAGCCGGACGTCAATCGTTTTCTGAAAGCCCCGGTCGATGCCCGATCCCTCTTTGACCGTGTTCAGTCACTTCCGAAACTAACGAACCTGTCCTCAATGTTTCTGAACCGATGATGTCGGAATTAAAGCCACTCCTTTCGTCCATCCCCTGGCTCGACGTAGGACTAACCGCCCTGACAGTACTAATCGGCTACGCCCTCGCCCGTGTTTTCAGTTACCTGATTGGGCGACAGGTGGAGCGTCGCATCAACCAGACCTCCGGAATGATTGCTCGGCGATTGGTGTTCTGGGGGTTACTTGGTTTTGCTTTAGTTGTTGTTTTAAGGGAAATGAACGTCAGCCTTGGTGCCCTTCTGGCGGCGGGAGGGTTATTTGGTGTTGCCCTGGGTTTTGCTTCTCAGACGGCGGTTTCCAACGTAATCAGTGGACTTTTTCTGATCTTCGAACGCCCTTTTGAGGTGGGTGATGCCATTCGGGTGGATAATCAGTTCGGTATGGTGGAGAGTATTGACCTGCTTTCCACAAAGATCCGCACCTTCGACAATCTTCTCTGGAGAATGCCCAACGAGAAATTACTCAAAAGCGATATCTACAACATTACACGCTACGATATCCGCCGGATGGACGTTGCCGCCAGCATTAGCTACGCGGACAACATCGAGCGTGCACGGGAGGTTCTACTCGAAACTGCCGAGGAAATCCCGAACGTACTCGGACATCCCGAACCGATCACCCGGGTCGAATCCATGGGTGAATCCGGCATTGACCTTACGCTCCGTTTCTGGTTTGAGCGCCCTGACTTCGTCACCGTCATTTCCGAGGTTACCGAACGGATCAAGGTCAACCTCGAGGAGGCCGGTCTGACAATCCCCTTCCCCCACAGAACAGTTTACGTCCGCAACGAGGAGCAGTGGCAGGACATTCAGCCCCTCAATCAGCAACGCCAGGACCCAGCGGAGTCCGACAGGGACGACTCTGATCTCCAGCGTTAGACCTTATTGAGAGACTTCCATTAAATCAAACGGCCGAAGGCGGCCGTTTTCGGACCGTCCGGCCGCTTTCGTTTGAATATTACGAAATACCTTCCGCTTGGAAATAACCAACGAACCATTGTCCAGGGTCACGCTTGTACCTTTTTCACCCCCCCTGTTATATCCAGTCACGGCCACGGAAGTACCTCAACATGGCCAGGGCAATCAGTACCATCACGGCCCATACGGCAGGATAACCCCAGTAGGCGTTAAGTTCGGGCATGTTCCACGGTGAAACGTCCGGATTGAAGTTCATTCCGTAGACCCCGGCGACAAACGTCAGGGGAATAAAGATTGTCGCGATGATCGTGAGAACTTTCATGATTGAATTCATGCGGTTGGACGTTACTGTCAGGTGAAGTTCATGCAGCGAACTACCCATTTCCCTGTACGTCTCAATAATGTCGAGGATCCGTATCGAATGGTCGTAGGCATCGCGGAGATAAATTTTTGTTTCCTTGTTGATGAACGGAACATCCTCACGCTGGAGCTGTCCCAGCATTTCTCGCTGGGACCAGGCCGATCGCCGCAGCACCAGTAAACTCCGCCGGTAGTCGTGAACTTCCTCCAGGGACTGTCGTTCGGTTTCGTCGGCCATCATCTCGTCCTCTATCGTTTCCAGTTCATCACTGATCCGCTCCAGTACGGGAAAGTAAGCGTCAACGACGGAGTCCAGTAACTCGTAGGCAAGGTAGTCCGGTCCGGAGGAGCGAATTCTCATCCGACCTTCACGGATCCGTTGTCGAACCGGATCGAAAACATCTCCCGGTGTTTCCTGGAACGTGAGGAGGTAATGCTCGCCAAGGACAAAACTTATCTGCTCGGTCACTTCGGGTTCCTCCGGCTCAAAGAGCTTCGAAACGATAAAAAGATGTTCCTCGTAACTTTCGACTTTCGGACGCTGGAAGGGGCGGAGGATATCCTCGAGCACCAGTGGGTGAAATTCAAAGCACTCCCTGAGTTCCTCGAGCTGATCAACGTTCCGAAGCCCGGTGACGTTCAACCAGGTCACGGACTCGGACTGGAGGTTCTTCACGGCCCGCTGCGGATCGTCAATGGTCTCCTCGCGGAGGGATTCGGTGGTGTAATCAATCAATTCCAAATTCGTCGGGTGATAATCGATCCCCTCCAGGCGGTCCGGATCGGACAGGCTTGATGCGGAATCGCTGTGATCGATTTCCTGCCGGTAAAGCATTGCATCACCCACTGTTGAAAAAGGTAATTTTACGTTACCATCCACTGGTCTTTTTAAAGTGATTGCATCTCACCTTCTCAAAAGGAGTAGAACATTGTCCAGACACTATTACTCCCTGGCCGCAATGTTCGTGTTAGTAATAGTAGCCAGTTATCCCTCACCCCTTCCGGCGCAGACGAACAACTGGGAGAAATCGGCTACATTCAGTGCCTCGCTTTCCGATGTAGCTACCTCTCACGTCGATAATTACGCTAATGTCTCCGGTTTAAGTGGGACGGAGGAAAGTTTCAGCTGGATAACCAACCTGGACGCGGACTTCAAGCGCCAGTACGATCAAATCAACCAGGAACATCGAGTTCACCTTCGTTACGGAAAACTGGACGGTGTCGAGCAGGAGGACGAAATTGATTTAGACAACATTGTCCGGCTTCGCCTCAACGACTACAGCTTCACGTACGGTAATGCCCGAGTTCGCTCCGAATTCGATAAGTTCGGTCATCCAACCCAGGCCAATGCCTCTGTTGGTCTTGGATCAAATCTCCTGGATTCTAGGGCCTACGGTACGTTACAGCTTCGCACGGGCCCCAGAATGAGTCGTGGATGGAACCCCTCGGTGGACTGGGAGAAACTTTACGAACTCCTCCTTGAGTACGAACTACAATTCAACGAAACCAATAAGTTCACCTCACAACTCGAAACGTACACGGAAATCGATACGGTGGAAAATTACACGGCCCGATGGGACAACAATTTGACTGCAGCCTCAACCAGTGGCTCGACCTGAGGTATACTTTCACCCTCTACTACGAAAATCCGGTGGGCGAAACTGCCACTAAATCCGTTTCCAACCTCAATCTGGTGTACCATTTTTTCTCCGCCAAAGAGTGATGCCGGGAGGCTAAACCAGTGAAAGTGCTAGTGACGGGAGGAGCGGGCTTTCTCGGCCGACACCTTGTAAGAAAGCTCCTGGACGAGGGTAATGAGGTCACGGTGGTTGACCTACGGGGGTTTGAGGACGATCGCTTCTCCGACGAACCGGTTACCGTACTGGAGGGGGACGTCTCGGACGAGGATTTTATGCTTTCCGCTCTGCAGGATACGGATATCGTTGTCCACGCGGCCGCAGCACTCCCAATTCAATCCCGCCGACAGATTCGGCAAACGGATTACGAGGGCACCAGGGTAGCGCTGGCAACCGCCAAGGCTAATAACGTGGACCGTTTCATCTACGTATCGACCACGGCCGTCTACGGAATTCACGACACTCCCTTCCCGATCGACGAAAACTTCCCAAAGGATCCCGTTGGTCCCTACGGACTGGCTAAGTACAAGGCCGAACTTGAATGCCTCGACTACCAGGACGACATGTTCGTCTCCATCGTCCGCCCGAAGACGTTCGTTGGCCCGGAGCGACTCGGAATTATGGAGGTACTGTTCGATTGGATTCGACGCGGTAAGAACGTTTACCTTCTGGGAGACGGGACTAACAAGTACCAGCTTCTGGACGTTGCCGACCTCTGCGAGGCAATCTGGCTTGCCTGTGTTCATCCGGAGGCCGACGACATCTTTAACATCGGGGCCACCAATTACGGAAGCATTAACGAGGACATGCAACCCGTACTCGATGAAGCCGATACCGGAGCGGAACTCGTTCACCTGCCCGCCAGACCCGTTCAATGGATTCTCCGGATCCTCGAGACCCTCAACCTCTCACCGATTGTTCAGTGGCAGTACGGGACGATGGACAAAAACCTTTCCGTGGATCCCGCCAAAGCCCGGCGGACCCTCGGATGGAAACCCGATTACTCCAACCAGGAAGCCCTTCTGCGTAACTGGCACTGGTACGAAAAGAATCACGACAACCTCAACCGTAACTCCGGCGTAACCCATCGGGAGCCCTGGAACCAGAAGATTCTCAAACTTGTCCGCTGGTTTTCCTGACGTTTCTTGATAAAAACCCTCAGGGAGCATTCGTCCACACTTGTCTTAGTCGTACTGCTTGCCTGCCTGCTGTACGCGGGCATGCTGTTCTGGGCAACGTCCGCCCGGGCCGTTGAGCACCTAACCGGACTTTCCCTTTCGGCCGTGGCGGTCGTAGTTCTTCTAGTGTCGGCCGGCTATTTATTACGGTTTCTCCGCTGGCACATCTACGTCAAACAGCTTGGCTACACCGTTCCGGTCAGGGCCAACCTCCGTATTTTTCTGGCGTCCTTTCTTATGTCAATTTCCCCGGGCAAGGTCGGTGAGGCGGTTAAGTCCTACTTTCTCCGTGAAGAATTTGACGTTCCGGTTACTCCAACACTGGCCGGTTTTTTCTGCGAACGGTTCACGGACGTACTGTCCATGATCTTACTGGCGTCCAGTGGATTCCTAATATATCCGCGAGGTGCGCTCGTCATGGTGCTTATTTTAATACTTCAGCTCGGGGTGCTCGTGGCCCTTCAATTTGAGTCCATTATTGAACAGTGGGTCTTTACTCCACTCGAGAACCTCCCCCTGTTCGAGAACATCGTCGAGAAATTTCGAGGGTTCTACAATGATTCCGGCACCTTACTCTCGTTTAAAAATTTATCGATCGGCACGCTACTGGGATTTCTATCGTGGGGGCTGGAGGGACTTTGTCTGGGAATCATCCTGAGGGAACTGGGAATGTTTTCTATTTCGTATCCGTCCTCGGTTTTCATTTTCTGTGCTGCAGTCCTGCTGGGCGCCGCCGCAATGTTACCGGGCGGTCTGGGAAGTTCCGAAGCCATCATGGTCACGATGCTTCTGTTCTTCGGGGCGGAACGAGCCGTTGCGGTCTCGGCAACAATACTCGTTCGCTTTATGACCCTCTGGTACGGAGTGGGCCTCGGACTTGTTGCCTGGCTACTTTGCTGGAGAGCCCTCCGTTTCCCGGGAGATTCCGCCGAAGCCGCCTGAAAAGTCTAAATCTACACAAAACCCCCCACTCTGCGTTATAATTCGTATCAAGTTTTTATTCACGCTCTGGAGGGATAACTTTGACTGAATCAACATCCACGAAGACGGATGAAACTCCCGATACCGAAACGCAGGAGACCAGCGACACTGAAACTGACGGGGGGAAATTTACCCTCGAAATGACTGTGGGTGAAGCCATGAAACTTCACCCGAAGGCTCAGTTCGTGTTTGCCAGCTATCACCTCGGTGGTTGCTCACACTGCGCCATCAGCGAACACGAAACCATCGAACAGGTTTGTTACGGATACGGCATCCCTCCCGAGGAACTCCTTGATTCACTGAACAGTCTACTCGAGGAGGGTGAGGACCCCGACATCGACATGTAGTCGTGCCCTGAATAGAACTACCAGGGGTTCACCCCGGCTTGATCCCGTACAGTGACAGTGGCCTTTCCTTTACGCAAACGGGGTTTTTAAGTAGAACCCAAGCCGCAACAATGCGTTACTGACCTGAGACGACCAGTGAACGTTCCTTCCGTCGGACCACCGATCAAAAGGCTTGTCCATGACAATCTTAATCAGAGGTCCTGTCCGGTAACAGTCGCTCGGAATTGAGTTTCAGGATTCCTCACCATTCTCCTGATCCCGAACAAGCGATTGTATGAAATCCCCGTCGTGAGCGTACGGATCGGTGCCTCCGGAACCGGAGTCGTCACCGTTCAACTCCGCGACATTCTGAAAGATCGTAGTCATGGCACTAAACAATTCCTCATCGTCGTCCTCAGGCGGAACGGTGACAAGCCCATCGTCCCCCGAAGCCGCAGCCATTTTCAACAGGGCATCGAGAGGATCATCCATTTCCGGGCTGTCGAAGAGATTATTCCTGAAGTAATCCATCATCACCTCGGGTTCCCGCTGGATGACCTCCCGGAAGTGCTCGAGATCCTCGAACTCGATCTGAATTCGGTTATCCCCATCGTAAACCTCAAGCACAATCTGGGTTTCAATATTTTCCTCACGACTCATATTGATAAGTGTAATGCGGCTTAGTCCTGCCGCCACTGGATTCCCCACAATCATCACTCCTGGCGTTTAAAAGATGTCGAGGTAAGTAAATTTGTACGTACTGAATTATTTCAAAAATAAGCTGGTTTTGGTACTCACAACCGCCAGCGAACCTAATAGTCAAACTCACCACAAACATTGTCCGCTGGCTATGTTAAAGTTGTTTGGTTGGATTGATTTCAGTGAGACGGTTTGAACTTCTTTAGGAGGTTTCGTCATGGACTTCGATAAGTTCGATGACTACGTTAAGAAAGACACAAACAACCGGGAAATCGACGATCCCGACGGGGTCGGTGTTCACAACAACGAAGGCTGTGCCGACAATTACACCATTTACTTAAAAGTGACCGAAGACGGTATTATCGAGGATAGTTCCTACCAGACCGACGGCTGTCCTTTCGGAAAGGCCTCCTGCGAAATCACCACGGAACTCGTTAGCGGCATGAGCCTGGAGCAGGCCGAGGACCTCGACACGGACGCCATAGAAGAGGTTATCGACGGTTACCCACCTCGCCGCCGTACTTACCCCCAGCAGGTGCTGACGGCTCTCAGAAAAGCCCTGAACAACTACGACAGTAATCTTGCCACCCCCGTCGATGATCCTGTCGAGCCCCTCGACGATGACATTGAGGTTCCCCAATGAGTAACGACCAGGACCCCATCGGCAAAGTGACGGATTATTTCTGGAAGCGAAACACCGTCAGAATTGAAGTGACGGACGGATCAATACAGGAGGGCCAACAACTACACATCAAAGGCGAACACACCGACGTAACACTCACCACCGAGGACATGGAAGTCGATGACGAACCCGTCGACGAGGCAACCGCGGGCGAGATTTTTGCTATGCCCATCAGCCCCCAGAACCGTGTCGTGCTCGGGGACAAGGTTTTTCCGGCCGATTCATGAGTCTCGTTTCCTTCGGCCAATCGGCCGGTCGGCTACTGGGAGTTTCCATTTACGACGCCGACCCGGACTGGGAACTCTCCGGACCGACTCAGTCCGGAGACTTAACTCATACAGTCGTCAACGTGGCCGAAAATGATCCCGGAAGCTGGTTAATTTTTAACCACTCCCGCTCCCTCTGGGGAACCCTGTTGCGTGCCGGGGACACACCGTACAACGACTGTCTACCGCCCAGCGAGGCACTGTTTCTCGATGTCTTTCAGGACTCCGATGACGTCGGGGAACTCATTAGCACCCTCGACGGTCGGTCCGAGGACCAGTTCCTGAATCCCTTTTATGCCGTAATCGGGGATCTCTCCGAGGACTCATTATTCTGGTTTCACGGATCCTTCCAGTCGAACCACGGACAGTTTGACGACTCAAGCCATGTACTCCTGGACGGTGCTCCCTCCAAATCGGGAGCAAATCTCCCGGACCAATTAAACATCAACGAATCGACCGAACTTAAGGACCTAAAAGAATCATTGTCCGGCGGCCTACCGAACGAACCACTGGAGAAACATCTTGCCCGGGATGGCATGCGTGAAACTCAATGTGCGACCCTCTTCCACTGGACGTCCGACCGGCTGGTTCTCGAACACAGCACGGAGTTCCCACCCGGTTCCGACTGGAGGACGGAGTCAGTTAAAAGCCCGGCAGCATGAGGTCGTACACGGACCGAATAACGGTACGAACTTTCAGATCGGTTAGCTCCAGCGACCTAAAAGGCAGGGGTTCAGGTAAAGTCGCTTGATTCCAGAACCAGGCTCACGGGACCGTCATTATGAACGTCGATGTCCATCATTGCACCGAAACGTCCCGCTTCAACGGGCAAGTTATGCTGCTTCAGGCGTTCGATGAATTTCTCGTAAAGTTCCTCGGCCGCATCCGGAGCGGCTGCCTGATGGAAACTGGGACGCCGTCCCTGATTTAGGTCAGCGTAAAGTGTAAAATTAGGAATAACTAAGATTGATCCATCGACGGCAGAGAGATCGTGCTGCATGTTCCCCTGATCGTCGCCAAAAACACGGAGATCGGCAATTTTATCGGCGAGGGCGGCAAGATCCTCCTCGTTATCCCCCTCGGCTACACCGAGGAACACAACCAGTCCCTGTTGGATGGCCCCGATTGAATTACCATTCACCCGACAGTTGGCTTCTTTGACTCGCTGGACGACTGCTTTCAATAAACTTACTCCCGAGTCAGGAATAATAGTTGCATTGATAATCAACCCTGTTCTACTTTTTGCCTGAAGTGACGATATTTTAACGGTAAAATAATATTTGTGTACCTCGTGCCGATAATTATTTAAGACTTGAAAGGGATAACCCAATGATTGATCCAGAAGCCGTAAAGGACAAAATTACAGACGAACTGGAGGATCCCCAGGTCGACGTTCTCGATATGACGGGGGACGGAGATCACTTCCGTGTCGTCGTTGTTTCGGAGTCCTTCAGTGGTCTTCCTATGGTCAAACAACACCAGCTTGTTTACGATGCGCTCGGTGATAGTATGGACGAGGATATTCACGCACTTGGACTTAAAACCTACACCCCGGAAGAATGGCAAGAGGTAAAAGAATCAACCTGAAGGAGGCCCGTACCGATGCCCGACATTCACGAGGAAATTGACAATGCCGTTGAGGAAGAAAACGTTGTGATTTTCATGAAAGGTAACGCCCGCCAGCCGATGTGTGGATTTTCGGAAGCGGCCGTTGAAGTTATTCAGTCCTACGACGTTGATTTTGAAACTTACGACGTCCTCCAGGACGACGAACTCCGCCAGGGAATTAAGGAATACTCCGACTGGCCCACGATTCCTCAGGTTTACATCAACGGGGAGTTTGTCGGTGGAAGTGACATTGTCCGTGAAATGCACCAGAAAGGTGATCTGGAACCCTTGATTGATGACGCTAAGTCATCCTGAGATAACAGGATCTCGATTTCTCTTGATTGAGTCCCTCAGGAGGAGGGCTTCATGAAGATCACGAAGGCCAATATTCCCTACACTCTCCTCGTATCGGAGCGCAAAGTCGAGCCCGGCGACAAACTCGCGGCCGACTGTTTTGACCGCAACGGTCAAAAAGTCGCCTCGGAGGGTGAGGAAGTCACTGACAAGTTAAAGCGGCAGATGAAAAACATGGGTGTGCGCAAGGCCTGGCTGGAGCGCCGGATTCCCGAGTGGATGCCCCTTGCCGAAGCTAAAATCCGAAATTACGAGATCCTGGAAACGCACGACGTCACCCCACTGCATTACCAGATCCTCACGAACCTGCAGGGGGCTTTCTCCACCGACGGCCTCGATCAACTCCTTGACCGAATTCAGGAAACTGATACCGTCGGGGATACGGATTACGCCGAGGAGATCGAGGAACTCTTCTCCCAATCCGACAGGCTCAAACGCCGGGAGAAGAAACTTCACCGTCAGATTGACGACCTGGACGACGAGGAACTGAGCGAACGATACTACAACCTTCTGTCCTGTGCCCGACCTCAGGCCGTCGATCCATCCGAAATTGAACAGGGCAAGTCCGGTCTCGGTCGCAAAATCCAGGGGTTCCTCGAGCAGTTAAACGAATTGAAAACCAACCTCTCCGAAATCATTCTGGACCTCGACGAGGATGAACTCATTGCACTGTTCCACCTCGAAAACCTCGGTGATTACGACAAGTCCCCGGACTTTGCCGATTCTTTTGTCCTGTTCGAGAGGATGTTTGCTCCGACCGATCACGAGGACGATCCCATCCTCGACGAGCTCTTCGAAACGTCCCGCGAATTTCTTCAGGAAATGTTTTACGACCGGCACTTCGACCAACAGAAGCTCCGGACAATCGACGAGATTCTCTGGGAACGGTTCGACCCGAACCTTGCTCACTGGTTCATGGGCCTGGGTCAACCCGGTGAGTTAAAATCCTACCTCCTGACCCATAGCGTTAACACAGCCATCCTCATGACTCAGCTTTACCGCACGTCGGACCGTACCCCTGAACGGGAGAGCCAGTACATCACCCTGGCCTGTCTCCTGAAGGACATCGGAATGGTTCTTGTTCCCCAGTCCTATCACCTTCACCAGGAAGAACTCTCGGACGAGCAATTAAACAAGTTAAAAATTCATCCCCTGATCAGCGTGGAGTTCCTGGATGATTTAACCAACGGCTACACAAAAACCCTGGAGCTCATTGAAAAGCACCACGAACAGATTGACGGAGACGGCTACCCCAGGGGAAGCCAGCGGCTCGATCAGGACCAGCGGTTACTCAACGTGTGCGATATGTTCGACGCTATGACAAGTCCACGTATGTGGAGAGCACCAATTCCTCCCAACGACGCGATGAAGTATCTGCGTCAGGACGCCGGGGACTCCATAGACGCTCAATGGGTGAATCACCTTATCCAACAAATAGGGATTTTCCCGGTGGGAACCGTGGTTAGACTTTCGAACGAGGAACCCTCGATCGTTGTTAAAAACAATCCAAAGCGGCCCGACAAGCCGACTGTCGTCCCGGTTCAGTCGCTCATGCAGTCAAACGGGGACCTCGAAATCATCGACCTACAGGAGGCTGACCTGTCAGTTCAGGCCGGAGGAACGGACCGAAAAGCTCCGCTGGCAATCCGCCGAAAGTTCACTCAGTCGGACCAGATATCCTCCCGCAATATAAGTCCCTCCTGATCCAGCTGATCCACCGCATCAAGTAATTTCTCCAGATCCTTCTCGGAATGATCCGACCTCAGACTGAACCTGACCCGTCCCTTGTTGCGAGGTACGGTTGGATACCGTATCGGCACCGCGTACAGTGAATCATCCCGTAGCAGATCTCCGGCTCGGAGTGTCGACTCGGTATCCCCCGTCAGAAGCGGTACAATTTGTGACGGAGGATCGGGTAGGGGAATATCTCGGTCACTGAATTCTTCACTCACTGTCGAAATCTTGTCCGTTAATTTCTCTCGTAGTTCACCGGTTGAACGCAGTTGTTTAAGTGCCGCCAGGTTACCCGCCACGGTGGACGCCGGAAGCCCCGTACTGTAAATAAGCGTGGTTGCTCTATTAATAAGGAATTCCCGCAACAACTGAGTGCCCGCCACGTAACCCCCATACCCCGCAACGGCCTTGGACAGTGTCCCCATCGCCACCTCCGGTGTCCGGTCCAACTGGGTCGTCAGGCCGGCGCCATCGGGACCTAAGACGCCGGCTGAATGGGCTTCGTCAACCATTAGCCAGGAACCGTAAGTCTCCGCCAGGTCCGATATTTCGCGGAGAGGGGCCCTGTCGCCGTCCATGCTGAAAAGCCCTTCAGTAACGATTAATACTGAATCATAGTCCCCCTGTGCTTCCTGTAGTTTCCGCTCGAGGTCCACCACGTCATTGTGGTTGAAGTCCCGCGATGAGGCTGCGGAAAGCTCAATCCCCTCGAGCAGACACCGGTGGCTCAGTTCATCGTAGAGGACGAGATCACGGCCCGATAGAACCGCACGAAGGACTCCGAGACTGGTGAGGTACCCCGAGCCGAAACTCAGGGCTGCCTCGGTCCGCTTCCAGCTGGCCAGGGCCTTCTCCAATTGCTCGAAAAGGGGGTGTTCACCACAAACAAGCCGGCTCCCTCCCGACCCCAGCCCGTGTTGTTCAAGCACGGCCTGTGCCCTCTGAACAACCTCCTGGGAGGTGGCTAACCCCAGGTAATCGTTGGACGAGAAGTTCACGTACTGGCGTCCGTCGACCGTAATAACCCGTTCCTGAGGTGATGAAACCGCCGGTAGATCACGGCGAAGATCCAGGTTTTCTAAATTTTCGAGTTTCCGGCTCAACCGTTCATCGAATGATTCTGCCATAGTCGGTCGTCCTCACTACTTACTAGGTCGGTTTCCTATAGCGGTAGAAATACCAGTAAAGGCCAAAAACAAGGGTTCCAAGGGCAAAAACAGTCAGTGCCAGAAGGAAAGTAACATTACGGATTCTAAGGATCAGGTTGATGGTTTCACGGAGCTGAGGCCCAAAGTAATAGGCGATACTGAAGACGACCGGCATACTGACGAAAGCCGCCAGACCGTCAAAAAGGAGAAAATTCGAAAAGCGCATCTTAAGCATACCGGCCGTAAAAAACGACGGAAACCTCAGTCCCGCGATCTGGCGGGCCCCGAGCAGGTAGTAAGGCCCGTAACCCCGGAAGTAATACTGGACCTGTTCGAGTTTCGTCCTGGACATAACCCACTCGGCGTACCGGGATTCCAGAAAGCGGCTACCGAAGAACCGCCCGATGGTGTAGGTAACGATGTCACCGGCAATGACCCCAGCGTAACAGACCAGTAAGGCGGGAAGAAGCTCGAGTTGCCCAATTGCCGTCAGGTAACCACCCAGGATCAGGGTGAGTTCCTCGGGAATCGGAACGCCGAATCCGGCCGCCGTCAGCGCCACAAAAATGGCCAGGTAACGGTAGATCCAGAAGTAGATGAAGATGGATTCGAGAATTTCAATCAAGGGCCTTACTCCGGGAAATGACTGCCAGACTTCATCGTGGTCGAATCATTTCAGGAGTCTTTAACGGGTAATATCCTCTCCGCCGTCACAGCGAATAACGTTACCGGAAATGAACTGACTCCCCGGCTGGGAAAGAAGGGTAATGGCTTTAGCAACGTCCTCCGGAGTGGTCATTCGTCCGGTGGGATTCGCGGATTCCGCGTGTTCGATCATGTCCTCGTACCCCGGAATTTTGCGGAGGGCCGGGGTATCCGTGACACCCGCCTGAATTGCGTTTGCCGTAATACCACGGTCCCCGAGTTCAACCGTCAACTGACGGATGTGGGCCTCAAGAGCCGCCTTGGCGGCCGAAACGGCTCCGTAGTTCTCCCAGGCCTGGTGGCCACCGGCGGAGGTCATGGCGTATATACGGCTGCCCTCGTCCATCAGACCCGCTTCAACAACGTCCTGAGTCCAGTAAACGAGGGTATGGGCCATGACATCCAGCGTCATGTCCATCTGCTTGGAATCGATTGTGTCAACGTCGTCGTCATCGGAGACAAATCGGACCAGTGTTCCAAAGGCCAGCGAATGCATCATAACACGTAGTTGCTGATCGGGTCCGATGCGATCGTCCAGTTCACTAATGACTTCCTCCCGGGTATCCTCACTGGCCGCGTTCTGGTTGAAGAAGACAACCTCAGCGCCATCGTCCTCCATGTCCGCAATGAGTTCATTGATTCGCTCCATCTCGGACTTCCGGTCGAAATGAACTCCCGCAATGTTTACTCCTTCTGCCGCAAGTGCACGGGCGGTGGCTTCTCCAAATCCACTGGAACTCCCGAGAATTAGTGCCCAATCATTTTCAATCTCTGACATTATTAGACCTCCTGGAAATATTTGTTACAGCGTTTCACATGACAACAAACGGTATCTAATCTGCTCAGCTTTTCCAGTTCTATCCGGCGGCAACTATCTCTTACTCGATTTTTTCAGCCAAAGCTATAAGCCGATCGGACCGATACCAACGGGCCTTAGACCACCAGGGGGCGCCTTGTTCCCAGTGAAAAACCACCCGGGAGGACGAAGGCCTGTGTCGAAGAGTGATTCGAGTGACATCCCCCCTGTCGGAAGTCGTCTGCACGATCCATTTACCGGCATGGCCGGCCCCCCGATCAAACCGGATTCGCTCGTGGGAGTCGCTGGCGGTCATATCCGGGTGGAAACCGAACATCGGTTGCGAAGGGCTCCAGTTTGGATCAAAAAGAGCCCGGTCCTGAAGCACGTTGGAGACAACCTGCTTTGTCTTGATCACTCCTGCGGGTGTTTGGTCAATCACCCGGCTTATCAACGTCACGTTCCCCCCTGAGTTCATCTCTATTAGAAACTGTGTGGAGTCACGTGTCACAAGGATCCGTCGAGGTGAGTTTTCCGATGATTTCGGGAGCATTTGATACTGGAGCACGGACTCCAGTCGACTGGCGTTCTTTGAATAAGGATTATTCAAGCGGCCCGGCCAGTAAGAAACCTTTACACTCCAGCTTTCCTCCGCCTGATAGTTCCCCGGAAGCCTTTCCAGCAGTGTCGGACGTCCAATACTGTGGACACAACCGGAGAGAGTCAAAACCAGGCTCAAAAGTAAACAGATCCTTCCGGACATAGGGACACCCCATCCAGAAAACAAGAAAGTAAATTAGATCCCTAAGTCTAAGAAAGGCGCGTGAGATTGAAAGGAGCCTTGAAAGCGGGGTTTTACGCTATAGCCAGACGGGAAAGGCGGCCGTATTAGCCTCCGAGGGCACCACGTTGTTGCTGCAGACTACCCA
>JBDGPI010000023.1:0-6330 GCA_042219765.1 Salsurabacterium abyssinicum (SeqCode) | reverse complement strand
GATGCCCATCTCTGTCAACTCATCGGCTCGGATGACTCCCTCTGAATCATCCGATCAGTCCCAGAACTCCCTCTTTTGGGATGCTATGAATTTCTAATAAATGAGTCTTGATCCGGCTCTACCATCGAACTGTTGTAACGGAATCGATCAATCCTGGCCCAAAGATACTGGAAGCCACGCTTTCACGGAAAGGTGAGGTGAATAAAGAGCGGAAACCGGAGTATCGTCCGGGGGCGATGGATGATTTTTCACGTAGAGTTCACCGATCTCGTAATCAGTTTTGAAGAGTTCCCACTCCGGGTGCAAAATACGACCGCGATACAGTGACCCACAATCATCCTGACTGAATAGAAAATACCGCTCGGTCAGGAACCTCTCAAGATCGCCCTTGTCGATGGGGTTTGATTCTGCTGTTTGATACTTGCACTTAAAACGAAAATCACCCGGTTCACTTTTCCGGCGGCGTGAGGCGTAGCGCACCAGGTTGTTCCCCGTTTCAACCGACATGTCGGCGTGATAGTAATTCAAGGAATACGCGAGCCGGGCAATCCGAACGGACAACCAGCTGCACGCATCCAGACTGAAGAACCAGACACCGGAGACCTCACCATCAGTGACGTATGTTCGTATATTCAGTTCGGGAAAGTCGGACAAACAAGATACCGGCGGCAGCCACCGGGGGCGAATATCACTCATTCTGAAGGGAACGATTCCGAGCCATGTTGAGCCAGCGTGGGATTCAATGTCGAGTCCGTCGGGGACGTAAGGTCTGAGGACGGCGCGGGGCACCGGCCAGTGCAGGAATAAAACATCGTACCATTGCATCGACAGCACCCAGGGAAAATCAGTACTTCCGGTCGGCCGGGTCTTCATTTCGATTGCACCCCATCGTCCAGCGGAGTCATCGTTGCATACCTGGTCACGTTCGTCGGCTACTGAAGGCATCTCGAAGGCGAGTTTTATTCTTTCTAGACTACTTTTCTATTCGAAATAATCGGGTCGACTAAATCAGGCACGTTGTAACCTCTCTGACACTTCTTGAGGATCGGGATCTACTTAAATGAACCGGGAATTGGCAAGGACAATGGAGGATTTAAAAAGCGAATATACCCAGACAAAAAAAGGTGTTAAAGAATGGGGTTCCGACCGGTTACGAAATTTTCCAGGAGTCCTTCAGCCGACATAGTCCTCCCTTACTCTTTACCGTTAATGATCTCATCGAGTCTAATTCTAAAGGGGGAATCACTATACGGTCCTTGGACGGCTCGGTCGACGACTCGCAAAAATCAAGGGCTACTCAGAAGGGGGAAGCGTACTTACCGTAACCTCGCTCCTGGAGTTATAGGCCGGTATAAATCACAGCGGCGAGGAATGAATACAGCATTAAACCGTTTCTATTTATTCGAGAGTTAAACTTGGTATCCTTTTCGCTTCATTTAAGCCGTAAACACATTGCGGGCCAACCAGTAACCAAAGAACGATATCAGGCAGGATATTCCTACTCCCCAGGTCAGATCGAACGCCACCACGCTCAGGGGCCACTTCTTAATCGTTGCGTAGTTGGTTAATTCATACGTCGAATAGCAAACCAGTCCGAACAGAGCGGCCCGACCCAGTAGAATCGGGACAGATCGATCCAGCGACGGAAAGACAACCAGCTGAACCATCCCCAGCACGAATAGCAGATAAAACACCAGTGCAGGCATCATCCGAAAATTGTCCGATATAATTCCTTCAAGCTCGGCTCGATAAAATGGACCGGCAATGTAGCCGACCCAGATGACGTCCACGATCAAAAAGACCACCAGTGAGGATACGTAAACCATCAGAAAACGTTTCATCCAGAGTCACCTCTAATTAACAGACCTAAAACAACCACGATCAAGCAACCAACCGTCATAACCGCTAAAATGGGCCACCCCAACCACAACAAATATTAGATTCCATTATTATCGGGTTACCGGTAACCTATTAGTAATCACTCCACTTCTCGACTGATTAGTGATCGTAAATCCAGAATTGCTCGAATTAATTCGGGTCGTTTTAACTTATAAATTCGTCGCGGGCCTTTCGATTCGGCCTCCAGAAGATTTTTGTCACGAAGTTTCTTCAGGTGTCGGGAGACAGTCTGGATAGGTTTATCGAGTTCCTCCGCACAGCTACTAACACTTCGAGAACTTTCCTCCAACAGTATGACAATCTTGAGTCGAATCGCATTGCCTAAGGCCTCAAGTATATCACTTAACCGATAGTTGATTTCATTCAGTTTCAATCAGAACACCTCCCGATCCAGGATCATCACACAATCAATACAGTTGGTTTTATAATAAAATATTACCGGATTACCGGTAACCTGATAATAATTATAAAAACGATTATTTCCCACCGTACCGAAATGGTAACAAGACTGATACTTGGTTGGGGCAAGAATTATCACTAACGTTTCAGGTTACACGATTTTAGATCACAAGATTCTACGACTTGTAGTGGAAGTTGATGGCGGAAGTATGATTACGGTAATTCCACTGTAGCTAATCGCAAGGCCTGAAATTTAAAACAAGCTCGGAAGAAATGGTATGTGAGCCAGATGGGTTGGAATTGCATCGGGATCTCAGCTAGAATTTAATTGAGTTAAATTCTGGACGAGGTCAATCACTGGCTCATTGCGGTATTTTTAAAACTTCATACTGTCGTCTATCAAATCACCTATCATCACTGGGAATATCTCACCAATGAATGATCGCTGGAAACGGAAACTTAGTGATTGGGCAGATCAGAACAATGTCCCGGAAGAACCCGATGACGTATCGGAAAATGGAGAATCCGTACCAACAGCGGTTCAGCCTTCGGAATCTACCGAAACTGGCTTACCCGATGAGGACCTCGAGGACTTGCGAGAGTGTCAGGACCAGTATTCTCTCTTGAAAAAAGGTCCTGTTACTGAAGTTAGGGAACCCAGTATCAGCAGCGGTTTACGGGAGACGTTGAAAGACTTAATTCCCAACCTGATTCACACTCTCATAACAAAACACAATATTGATCGTTTTCTCGGTAATCAAGAAATGGACCGTCAGCAGGCCCGACAGAAGTTAAACCAAATAACACACGAACTAATGCGTGATAAGGGGGTCCGGATGGGCGGTAAAAAGCGGGATTTCACCGCTCAAATGGTGGTGAATGAAATTGTCGGCTTTGGACCGATAACTCCTCTTCTCCGTGACAGTTCCATAAACGAAGTAATGGTAAATGGAATTAAGGAAGTTTACGTGGAAAAAAACGGTGAGCTGGAACGGAGTGACGTGGAATTCGTTGACGTCAAACAGATCAATCGCACTATTGAAAAAATCCTACGTCCCACCAACCGACACGTCGATGTCTCTCAACCGCAGGTTGATGCCCGTTTACCGGACGGCTCCCGGGTCCATGTAATTATCCCACCGGTGGCGGCGGATGCTCCGACAATAACAATCAGAAAATTCAACCGTGATCAGATAGATTTTGAACAACTGATGGACTTTGGCACACTCTCCGAAGAAATGGCCTACTTCCTCGGCGCGTGCGTTAAAGCCCGGTTGAATATTGTCGTATCCGGCGGAACGTCCTCGGGGAAAACAACTCTCCTAAACGCCTTCTCCTCTCTAATCCCGCGTAAGGAACGGATCGTGACAATCGAGGATTCACTGGAACTCAAAATAAAGTCCCACCACCCTCACGTCGTTCGCCTCGAAACCCGCGACCCTAACATTGAAGGTCAGGGGGAGGTTCCAATGCGCCAGCTCGTCCAGGACGCACTCAGGATGCGTCCGGACCGTATTATCGTTGGCGAGGTGCGCGGTGAGGAGGTCATGGACATGCTCCAGGCAATGAACACCGGTCACGACGGTTCCTTTACGACGATTCACGCGAACTCTCCAGCGGAAACCGTCTCCCGTCTGGAGAATCTTGCTTTAATGGCCGGTGTCGACATTCCCGCTGCCTCCGTTCGTAATCAAATTGCAACCTCAATTGACCTCTTTGTCCAAATCAAACGGTACCAGGACGGCTCCAGAAAAATTAATCACATTACGGAGGTCCTTCACTCCGAGGAGGAACAAATCAAACTCAAAGACATCTTTCGCTTCAGACACGACGGCACGGATGACTCCGGCAAGGTGAAAGGGGAATTTGAACGGATCCAGAGATCCCCGGAAATACGGGAGCGCTTCCAGCAGGCCGGTTTAAACTTTCCCGATGAAATGTTCGAAGGTTCTTAGCCTTCAATCAATGACAGCCTAAAACAAATTATCACGTCTGATGCCCCAAACGAAAATCAAGTTTTTCGCTGATTAAATCGCTCACTGATCACCGAGCGATTTCGTTCCTGCCGAACGCTTTTCACTATTACTCGTAAAAAGAGGAATTCCTCTTGCAATCATTAATCGAGACGATAACTCGTGCGCTGAAGAATAATGACAGAACTGTCGAGCCACCGTTGGATAGTTTGTTTGATCCTTTAAAGGACTTTGCTCTGCAATGGCTTGATCGGAACCTCCTCTGGATCATGAACTATTATCCTCCTTACCTCGGTGCCGGAATCCAGATTGATGACTACACTCCGGATATTCGCTACATACGGGTGAAAATGAACTTAAACTGGTGGAATCAAAACTACGTCGGAACTCAGTTCGGGGGTTCGCTTTACTCAATGTGCGATCCGTTCTACATGCTGATGGTCATGAAAAACCTGGGTACCGACTACGAAGTCTGGGACAAGAGTGCGGAAATTAATTTCCTGAAACCTGGTCGTAGTACGGTTTATGCCGAATTTGAATTGAACGAGAACGATCTCGAGCAGATACGGCAGGAAATCGAGAAAAACGGAGTCTCCGAACCTGTTTTTACGGTGACTGTAAAAACGGAAAATGGCCAACATATGGCACGAATTAACAAAGAACTGCATGTCACTACCAATTAAAGCAACCGACCGATCGGATCAGGGTCACTATGAATTACCCGGGCCCGGTTGGTCAACGCCGTCCAGTCAATCTTGAATATTAAGCTAAATAACATTTGGGACTAACTGTTCTGTAACTCTTCGCCTCTAAAACACCGGAAGAACTTAAACTGGATATCCACTGTTTCATGCTTTCGGGAAGCCAATAATCATCAAAAAAGTTTTTTCTCATTCAAACCATTTAATCCCTGTACACTTACCCCAGAAAAAAATAATCAACCTGAATTCCGAGGATTAGAACAATGGATAAACCGTTGGTCCAGACCGTAATCGAGTGAAGCCAATCGTAAGTGGTTCCTTCCTCGTAGTCTGAACCTGGGTCACGCAGACTCCGCATCCAGAGGGCACAGAGCCAGTTAACCAACATAAAGACGGCTACAAGCAGTGTGATGAGACCGCTGAAAAATTCCCAGGTCCAGCCAAGTAGTGCTATTCCAGCACAGAGGGCAATAACAGCGTTTAGAATGAAATATCGTGGCCAGAGTTTACGGGTGAATTGAGTCGCTTCAGGATCGTCCAGAACCATAAAAATGATGGGGGCGACAAGTGCCGTAACGTAAATCATTCCACCCAGAAGTAGGCTCAATACAGTCATCGATAACGGCAGTACCATTGGGTGATCTCCTCAATTTGACAAGAAATAAAAAGTTCTTGCGTAGTTAACTTTTTACTAAAACAGCAGGCTTCAATCAACCTGGTAACTCAAAAGATTCCGGTCAGATCACTAATCTGACACCACCCACGACAAATTGGTTGTTTTTTATAGTTACCCATCTCTTCCTCGTCCTGCAACTGCTTAATGAATTCAGCACGTCTCATTCCAGTCAATTCTGTTTACGGCCTCAACCAGACGTCGTAATTTCCGTTTCTGATCCTCGTGACTCAATTTGTTGCCAACCGTTGACGACGAGAAACCACACTGGGGACAGAGCCCGAGGTTTTCCTTTGGATGATACTGGGCTGCCCGTCGAACTCCTGCCCGAAGATCGTCGGTTGTTTCGAGCTCGGAATGTTTGGTTGTCATTAACCCCAGCATAACCTGTTTGTTGTCGGGCATTTTTCGAAGCGGTTCGAATCCGCCCGACCGCTCGTCGTCGTACTCGAGCAGAAAGCGGTCCACGTTCAAACGCTGAAAGAGCACTTCGGCCAGCGGCTCATAACTACCTTCGACCAACCATCGACTGGCCTGATTTCCCCGACAGACGTGCATCGCAACCGTCAGGTCTTCCCGGTCGCCGATTACACGGTTATCCCATTGCGTCCACTGCTCGAGAACATCGTTCAGGTCCTTGGTCTCGTTGACGTAAAATGACCTGTAGCTCTCGCCCAGAAGGAGC
>JBDGPI010000022.1:0-2613 GCA_042219765.1 Salsurabacterium abyssinicum (SeqCode) | reverse complement strand
GTTAACTTCGGAATGGGCGAGCGGATTAAGTTACCGGACCGGGTTGCATATCGCCGGGTGGTTCACCATCAAACCGTCCACACACAATAAATTCAACGATCCTCGGATACATCCTTCGTTTTCATTACTTATCCTCCTGTAGAATTATGCGTGGTGCTACTTAATGAAGTTTTTTAAACAACCGTACCCGGTTAAAAAATGGCGGGTTTTCGACCAGGGAGGACGAAAACCCCGCCCCGGGTAAAAAGATCCTTCCATTTTTTCAGTTCGACTTCAAAGATTCCAGGGTGTCAATTGTTTCGGATACCGGAACATCAAATCGCTGACACAACGTTTCCAGTGAAATCTCCCGGCTAATTACGCAAAGCCCCCGTGTACCTGCCTGATATCGTTGGAATAATTCCATCGCCTCGGGCAGGGTATTTATAATTTCCCCGACGGTCGTTGATGGTTTTATTGGACGTAAATCGGTCTCCGTAGTCATGAAGAACCACGTCCCGTTTCCAGAATGGACCAGCCCGGAGTGAACACTGTCCACCGAAGGGCGCGTAACCCAGAGCGCACCTTCACGGATCTTCCAACCCAGGAGGAATCTTGTACATCCATCGCAATCCCCTCCCGGGTGAATGGTATAGTCGATCAATTGATAATAATTGAAATTGAGTCTCAATAATTTTATTGAGAAGTATAACTGTAACAACCGTTTATGGGTTGTCAAAGGGAACTATCGTTTCATGAACACTCGTTGGAAGGACCAAGCGGATAAGATTTAACGTAGGAAATCGAAACCAATAAAAACGAGTTCAAGAAAGGGAGTCGATCAATTCCCGCGTGTGGTCGTGACCGGGGTTCTCGTACAATTCATTAGCCGGACCGGAATCAACGATTTCTCCCTGTTGCATAACGGATATCCGGTCGCTGATAAATCTTACCAGTCTCAGGTCGTGACTGATAAACACGTAGGTCAAATCGAATTCCTGCTTGAGGTCTAACAAAAGATTCACAATCTGTGCCTGAATGGATACGTCGAGGGCACTGGTTGGTTCATCACACACCACGACATCGGGGTGAACGGCCAGGGCACGAGCAATCCCTACGCGTTGACGTTGACCGCCTGATAGCTGATGGGGATAGCGATCGAGGTGATTCTGGTTGAGCCCGACTTCCTCCATTAACTTTTCACTTCGCTGTTGGCGTTTGCTCGACGACCAGTCGGTCAGGTAATACATCGCCTCGTCGAGAATCTGTGAGACACGGTACCGTGGATCGAGCGAATCCATCGGGTCCTGGAACACCGGCTGAATCCGCTCCCGAATCGAGCGAAACTGGCGCTGTGACATGTCATCAACCTGTTGCCCGTCAAACCAGATGGTCCCCGAACTTGGATCCGTCAGTCTTAGAATCAACCGCGCCAACGTCGTTTTACCACACCCGGACTCACCGACCAATCCCACGGTCTCCCCCTTCTCAATATCGAGGTCGACGTTACGCACGGCCGTCTCCCATTCCGTAGCCTGTCCCCAGAACCCTCTTTCCGATACAAATTTTTTACCGAGGTTTTTTGTTTCAATTAGTGCCATAAATCATTACACGTCCTGTTCCTTAGCGGCGTATTCGGAGTCTTCCCGGGCCCAGCAATCGGTTGTTACCCGTTCAATAGGCCGGAAGGTTTCCGGGTAGTCCGTTTCACAGCGCGGTTCCTTTTCTTCACACCGAGGATGAAACGGACAACCCTCGGGACGTTCCTCCGGGTCGGGTACATCCCCCGGAATCACGGGTAGCCGATCGGTATTCGACTGGATAGCCGTGGACGAGGCCACGAGTCCCTGAGTATAGGGATGCTGAGGAGACTCCATAATCGTCTCGGAGGGCCCGTTTTCCACGGTGTATCCGGAATACATCACCGTAATTCGATCACTGACTCTCCCCACCAGAGCAAGATCGTGAGTAATCAGTAAAACTCCGAGTCCACGATCCCGGGCCAGTTCCTGAAACAGGTCCATGATTCCTTTTTCCAGGGTCGCATCGAGGGCGGTAGTGGGTTCGTCAGCCACCAGATAATCGGGTTCCCCGGCCAGGGCCAGGGCAATCATCACACGCTGGCGTTGCCCCCCGGATAGTTGGTGAGGATACGAATCGAGACGATCTTCGGCCCGGTCGAGTTGAACGGTCTCCAACAGTTCTATACTACGTCTGCGCTGTTGTTGCTTGTCCTCGATACCTTTCGTGAAATAAAGGGCCTCGGCCAGTTGCCACCCCACCGAGTAAACCGGGTTAAGCGCCGTCATCGGCTCCTGAAATATCATGCCAATCTTTGTACCACGCAACCCGGACAATTCATCCCCACCCGCTTCGTAATCTCGCCCCCCGTACTCAATCGTTCCTTCCGCGCGGGCCGTATTGGGTTGAAGATTCAACATTGACAGGGCCGTTAAACTTTTTCCACAGCCACTTTCTCCCACCATTCCCAGTATTTCCCCCTGGGATATTTGAACGTCCGCGTTACACACGGCCTGAAACGTCCGGTCCGGCAAATGCGGGTAAAACGTAACCCGTATTCCCTCGGCACGAAGTTGTGTCATAACGGAGTTTCCACCTCGTGTTCCGGGTCCA
>JBDGPI010000021.1:0-1606 GCA_042219765.1 Salsurabacterium abyssinicum (SeqCode) | reverse complement strand
GCTCCCTTCGGTCGCTGTTTACACCCCAGGTATTTAAACCTTTCGCTACTCCTTGGATTGCTAACAGGAATTTTATTTGTCGTGTTACAAATGTTCACCGGCGAAACCGGTCTGTCCCTGTACGCACTTCTGGCTTTGTTATCGGCCCTGTTCATGGGAGTAAACCGGGCCGCGATTAACCCTATTAAACGGTCCCGGGAGGGGACGGAAGAAAAAAGCGGGTCCGAGGAATCCACGAATAAAAATAATACGACGTTTAACTGGTTGCATCGATTGACGGTTGGACTGAACTACGTGTGCATTGTTCTTAACGGTTGGGTGCTGTTTGGAATTTCCCGAGCACTGTGATGAACGGAAGGTGATTGTCAGATGACGGACGCGGTCGTGATGGAAAAATCCGTACTGGTGGGAGGTCACCCCCGAAGCGGTACATCCCTGGTATGTCAGCTCGTGGAGAGCGGGGGAATCGAATTCCCCAGTGACTTCGAAGGGGATGAATACAACCAGGGGGGGTATTACGAGATGGAAGTGGCCAAGGAAGTTTCGAAGGACGTCCTGGAAGAGGCTATGACTCCGGAGAACACGGAGAAAATGAACCAGGTGGTACGACGTTTAAACGACGTAAAAGGTTGGAGTGGACTGAAAATCGTGCGCATTCCGTCCATGTTTTTTTACAGACGAAAATATCGAGAAGAGCGTGGTAATTAGCTACGAATCCGTTTTGAGCAATCCCGAGGGGGTCAAGGAAGCGCTGGGAGAAGTTGGTATTACGATTGATACCGGAATTATCGATCCCGACCAGCAAACGCAGAAGGAAAGCAAAGTGCACGTGACTCGGGAGGAACGGGAGCTATACGAACGACTTCGGGACATCGAATCGGAGTACGTCTCCAATGACTCCGGGGGAATGTTTTTTTAAAATTTGTGTATAGTTGTAAGAAGGATACGGCGGTGAATCCTGGGAATAGTTGTAGTCAACCTGTGATATAGAATTAAGTGAGGCTTGTATGAGTGAATATTGGCGTCATTTGAGAAGCCGTAAGACTGGGAGATAACAATGAACGCAAGCGTATCCGAAGTATATACGGTCGATGATCAGACGAAGCTGGAACTACCGCTGGCCGAGGCGGCCTGCCCGGCCGGGTTCCCGTCGCCCGCCGACGACCACATGGAAAAACGACTGGACCTGAATGAACACCTGATCGACCATCCTGCGGCCACGTTTTTTGTTCGGGTATCCGGTAACTCCATGATCGACGCCGGTATTCACGATGATGATATCCTCGTGGTGGATCGTTCGTTGGAACCTCGGGATGGGAAAGTGGTTATTGCAGTCTTAAACGGGGAGTTAAGCGTAAAACGATTGCGGAAGACGGATGACGCCCTCTATTTGGAAGCCGAAAATGATGATTACCAGTCGATTGAAGTGTCAAAAGAAAGTGATTTACGGATCTGGGGAGTAGCCACCCACGTGATCCATGATTTGTAGGAACCCGTAATACGATTTCCGGATTGTCGATTGCAAAGCAAGAGTGCCTCGAACATAACCCCTTCCCATTCCTTAACCTCTTTCTACGATTATCACTACTGTTTTAACATGGCGGCC
>JBDGPI010000020.1:45210-51650 GCA_042219765.1 Salsurabacterium abyssinicum (SeqCode) | reverse complement strand
TTGTTACTATTTCGTCGCAAATCGTTGACTCATTAAGGGTTTCAACGGTGCCAAATTAAAGGCCTTCAAGTTATATTATTTCAATAGTAAGCTTTGTGACGGTCGCAATAATCGTGTTTCGTAAAAAACCATTAACTTTCCGAGTAAAACTTTGCTTACAGCTCCTGGGATCATTAAATAGAATTTGACAAGTGAACATCTCTCCTTTATAAATACTTAGGTAGAAGAAAAGAAGGCGAATGATCCTTTTCTTTGGCAACCAGGAATTAAAGACCGTGGCGAATAGGGTCATCCTACTCACCGGATGACACAAAATTACCCACTGGTTTTTATATTTTACTGTAAATATCGGTCCTGGTTTTGTTGTTAGCGCAAATTGGCCCAGGCATGATATTTGCATTTATATTTCAGACGTAACAGATATTGGTTCTTTAGCCCTGAAGGAAAGGAGGTGAAAGAATTCATGGAATCTGAAGAAGGCTTCACTAAAATCCACTTTGTCGTGGCTGCCGTCTTTGCTCTGACCGTTGCGCTGGGTTCATTTGCCGGCGTTGCCGCTCTCTCCTCCCTTTCGGACAGTGAGATGAGCGAAGTCACCGGTCAGCAGGGCATCAAAATGGACGTTAACCTGTCCAGTAGCTTCAGCTTTGATGCTTTCTACCAGGATGCTGACGGTCCTGCGGGTACTTCCACCGGTGGTTCAATCGGTCTGATTAGCGTCAGTCCGACCAGTACCCTTAACGTTAACGGTGTTACCGTTGACGCCACTACCGGTGCTAGCCTTGGTTCGAGCGGTGTAACGGGAGGTACGAGCAACGCTATCGTTGTTGGTATTCCGACCATTCCGTCCGGTATCAAGGTCAGTACGATCAACCCTGGTGGTGCTGGCACCAGTCTCAGTAGCGGACTTGACGGAACCGATAACATCGGTGCCGTTGGTATCGGTAACTTTAACGTCACCGATGCCTCTATCGAGATCGGTGCCAACTAATCAGTGCATACTCGATCGGTCGGTCTCGGTTGTGTAGTCAAACCGGTTTGATCGATTCGATCGGCACGGATCGTTTTGATTCGTACTCACTGGTTGTTTTTACGAAAACGGCAGATGGCCCGGATGGCGCCTTTCGCCATGGCCCGTTGGCCATCTGCCGTTTTTTTTATTTAATCATGCTGGAATGAGGCGACTCATGAGATACTATTGGGCCCTTTTTTGGAACAAAAGAGGCTTCTTACACTTCATTTCAGAGAATTGGTCACCCAGGACGAGTGTTCCGTCGTTTCTTCCATGTCTGTTTGTTTTAGTAATAACAATTACTTCCTCGTTCCCCGCGTTTGCCGATCAAAGCTCTAATACCACGAAAACCAATGACGTTCGTACGGGCGAAATTCGCCATGAAAATAAAAATAGCCCCGCGGAAAACGATAACAATCTTACAAGCTTAAATACCGATGAAATGAGGACGATCTCGGGAAAAGAGGGTCTTACCTTTGACACCCGGACCTTCAATCGGTCAGTTGATAAGGCATCGGTCCTGGGTGAAGGTACTGAACCTGACAAGAATTCTACCTGGCCCCTGTTGACGTCGACGTTACCATTGGTCAGTTCACTGTTGAACTGCCTGACAGGCCCTCGCTGGGTGCCGGTTCACTGGGGCCCGTAAAATCAAAAATGACAACCGAAATTCCTTCGATTAATGGCCAATTTTCTTTCGGCATAGCTATCCCCGGGGGAGGGCCATCCCCGGGATCCATAGGTATGAATGTCAATTATCCCGGAGGGGGGCAGATCACCGTCGAACGCCAGTAGAATTGTTTCGGGCCTAAGCGATCTATCAACCCCTGAAAAACAATTTGAGATTCTTTGTGCTCAAGCAGCTATCGTTCTTTATTTAGAGAAATGGTATTGCGTTTTAAACAATGTTTGATTGGTCTAAGTGCCATCCGGTAAAGTCTTTTGCTCACTGCGGTAGTAGTTTCCAGGTTATGATTTGATTTTTAATGCGATTGTATCTACCTTCAATTGAGCAAGGGACATCTGCCTTTACTCCATAAAATTTTCATATATTAAATTCACGATTAAAGACACTCACTAACCTGAAAAATTTAAGTTTCATCAAAGGGAAACCGATGAATTACGTTCAGGTTAAAAAAGATTACAATAACAGTCCGCTCCGAAATTAGCTATAATACGGACGTTCCTTAATGACTTCTACAATTGAAGTGATCAACGAAACTGTTACTGGTATGATTCTGGGGTTTACCTGATGATTGAGATTCTTGCGGCTGCAGCACTTACAGTGTTTCAAGCAAGCTACATCCTTGATCCAGTTCCCCAGCAAAAAGGCGCGGTGTACCTGCCCCGTCCCCAGCAAGAGACACACTTCCCGGAAACCCACAAGGTCGAGCCGTTTTCGGAGACGAAATGGCGAGCAGTGGTCCGCCAAAAATACGACTACAGCTGCGGTTCCGCCGCCATCAGTACCCTCCTGAAGTACTACCTCGGGGAAGACATCTCGGAACTCAACGCGATGCGGGGGATGCTTCGACACGGTGAGAGGCAAAAAATTATACAGCGACAGGGATTTTCCCTTCTCGACATGAAGCAGTACGTCTCCTTCCTCGGTTATCGAAGCGGAGGCTTCCGGGCGGAACTGAGTGACCTCAAAGGGCTCGACAGACCCGTAATTTTGCCGATCCAGTACGGTGGATTTAAACATTTCGTCGTCCTGCGGGACATATCATCCGGCCGTGCGTTCATTGCCGATCCCGCCTTCGGCAACATTACTCTAACCCTCCAGCGTTTCTCCAATATCTGGGAACCCGACGTCCTGTTCATGGCCTACCGCGGTAACAAAACGGCCGTTAACAAACTTGCAATTGAGGACCAGGATTTACGTTACGTAACAGTAACTTACCCTGACAACAGAGATTTCATTCTCGATCAATACCGACAACAGGAACTCCTCGAACAGTCAATCAACCGGGCAACGCAAAATTTCAAGTATTTTTAACGAAACCGATGACAAGTTCTGTTTTAGTGACCGTATAGATGGCTACTGTTCTCCTGAAAAATTATCCTTGGGATGCTTATGAGGAATGATTATGGTACGCTATATTTTATTATTTTTTTGCCTGCTGGCTTTCACACCGTTTTCATCGTTGGCGCAGAGTGACACCACTCCGAGCGGTGTCTCCGAGGAAGCCGCCGAGGCTCTCGGCGAAGACCGTGGTAAAACTGAAGAAGAGCAACTGGAGGAAATACTCAGTTCTCAGAGAAGTGAGTACGATCTTATTAAGCAGGGTAATTTCCAATTAGACTACGATGTCAGCTATAGTTTCAACTCAAATCCCCGATCACAAATAGTCAGCCAGAATGATACCGGCTTTATCATCAATAACCTGACAAGGGATAGCCAGCATACGCTCAACCACCGGGTTAACCTTCGATACGGTCTATTTAATTACCTCACCACCGGTTTTAGCTTACCCGTTGTCAGCAAATTTAATTCGGCAAACGATCAATCCGTCTCCGCCTTTGGGGATCTGTCACTCAGTACTCGCTATCAGCCCTACGTCGTAAAACCGGGTCAGGCCAAAGTTACTCTGAATTCAAGCCTATCGATTCCCACGGGTCGTAGTTCCTACGAAATTGACCGTGATCAGGAGCTATCGACCGGGAGTGGTCTCTACAGTGCTTCGGGAGGCATTAACTTCTCCAAGGCGTTCGATCCAGTTGTGGCCTTTGGTAACTTCAGTGCTAATTACACGCTTCCTCGGGACAACATCGACCAGCGTAGACGGTCCGGACTTCTTAAAAAAATTGAACCCGGTCCGTCGTTTTCCTGGGGACTTGGAATGGCCTACTCCCTGTCGTACGATGTATCGATCAACTACTCCTTTAGTTATTCAGTAAGCATGCCCTCGCAACTGACCTTTATTCAGCCAGACGGATCCACGAATATTTTTGAGACCGATCCTTCCACTAGCGCTACATTAAACTTTAGTACTGGCTGGCGTATTGATCCCAGGTATCAGCTGAATGTTTCACTTGGTATTGGGTTAACCGACAACGCGCCGGCTTTCAGTATCAGCACCGGATTCCCCCTTGTTCTGGAATCCCCTGCGTACCTGTGATTTGATTTATTTCCGATGTACACCCAGGGTTCGTTTTTCCGCGTTTTAGTTATTACCCTGGTTCTCTGCCTTTCTTTCGTTGTAATCACATCTCAACCTTCTGATGCAGCCCTTACCGAGGATCTCGGTACCAGCCTGACTGCGATGTCCCTGGGAAACGCCGTCACCGCCGATCCCCCCGGAATTTACGCCATTCATTTCAACCCGGCAGGCTTGACCGACCTCAAACGGACTCACGCCCAGGTGAGCATGATTTCCCCGAGTTTTAACTTTGAACAGACCTACACTGCCCCTAAAAATTACAATGTCTTTGGTTTCTCGGATGATCCCGTCAAAAACCGTACCTCCAACACATCTCGCATAAATATTCATTTACCGTACATAGGACGTATGAGCGGACCACAGGGGCTGCCGGCACCGGCGGGCGGTGGTGTCTCCTACCGTCCCCCCGGAACCAATTTAACGTTCGCGAATGCATTTTACGTACAGGCGGCCGGTGGGTTTGACCGAAACCAGTCCCGGGATCCTGGCCGATACGGCGGTCGAGAGGCCGGTATAACAAATATTACGTACTTTTCTCCGTCGGTTGGTTACGAAGTTACTGATAATTTTTCGATTGGTGGTTCCGTGGGCTTCGATTACGTTTCACTCTCCGCCAAGACCGACTTCCGAGCCCCCAATCCAATTGTAGGTCTTGTCAGAACCATCGACGAAGATATCTGTCCGGCACTTGCAGGGGCCGGTTCCATCGGCCTCTGGTTCTTCGGTTCAGCCTGTGTCGGTGGTGGAATTGGGCCGTTTGAATCCGCCGGTACCCTCGAGATGACTGTTACGGATAACGTAGTCCCTCACTACAACCTCGGTATGACCTGGGAACCGACCGACTGGCTCGGCTTCGGAGTAACCTACCGCAGTGAATCGGAGGCGCAACTAAGTGGTTCATACGTAATTGATTACAGTAAAGAGTTCGAGCGACTGATTAACACGCTCAATCGTGGGCCAATTTTTCGGGCTATTTTTGCCGCCCTCAGACTACCCGGGCGGGGCCACGACAGGCAAAGCGGCCGGGTTAACCTTGACGTGACATTTCCCCAGCACGTCAAAGTCGGTACCAAGATAAATCCGCTTCCGACAACGGCTCCCGGACTTCAGTTTAACGTTGACTGGGGATGGACCGACTGGGACGAATGGGATGAGTTCGTCGTTAACTTTGACGGTCCCAACGATCTGTTGCAATTCGGGCGCTTATTGACCGGTCAGGGAATCGATCAGCTCAACCTTCCCAGGGGATACAAAAGCAAAGCATACTGGGGGGCCGGAATGAAGCTCGATTTCTGGGACCTCTATCAGCTACGGATGGGATTTGAGGATCGGGAAAGTTCGATCCCCAAGGATAAGCTGGGGCCTTTCGCGGCCATACCGGATGCTAAACTCTACGGTTTCGGTGTTGGCTACAAGTGGAGCCGGCAGCTAACCCTCGATTTCAACCTTACCCACCTGCGGGCCGAGGCCTTCGTCCCCGCCAACACAAGCAGTAACCTAAACCAGACTGGAGTCAACAACCTCATCTACAACCCGTACGCCGGACTGGACGTCAACCTTAAAACGACGGCCACAATTGCTGGAATGACCGCAAACTACCGCTTCTAAAAGACGGTCAAAATCCTGTATCAGCCTTTAACTCCCAACTCTGAGACCAATCCCAACATGTTACGGATTGCGCTTCCGAACCACTGTTTCCGTCGCTTTGTACTAACCCAGCGAAACTGTCACAACTCGAGGGTTATTCCCCCGGGGCTTTAAACAGTTATTACCAGGTTCTATCCTAAGACAGACACACATCGGCGATAGCCTTCTAATCCTGCTTCATAGAATTGTACGTGACGGGGAAAATTTATTGTTTGCTCACCCTGTGGGATTTATTCGGAATTCGGACGGGGGGTCAACTAATAAATAGCAGTATCCTCATTAATACCGGTCTAAACGCCCTTGTTACTATTTGATGTATCCGATGACCAGTCATTGAATTCCTTGCTGGAGAGAAACGTCTGAACGTGCTGATCCAGAATCGACGGGACACGGTCCTTTACCCGATCACGGACTCCCAGGACGTCCAGTAATTCGCCTATTGAGCGTTGCTCAACCTGTTTGATACCGGATGTCAGGATACCCTCCACGATCCGCGGGGTTTGTTCCCACTCGGCAACAACGAGAAAAATCTCACCAATTTCATCCAGACTTTCCTCGGGTTCGAATTTTCGGAATTCCTCCAGGTACCGGTTGACCGGTTGATCCAGCAGGACGTC
>JBDGPI010000020.1:34400-45200 GCA_042219765.1 Salsurabacterium abyssinicum (SeqCode) | reverse complement strand
GTGGTCAATCATCGTCGTATAGGTGGTTACTCGTCGTCCTCGTTCTGGTAGTGGTCTCGCTGGAGACGGAGCGTCGCTGCGTAGAACCCGTCGGCCAGGTTGTTCGAGCGACGCTTCAACTTCGATGGTTCGCCGTCGAACATCCCAAACAACACATCGTCAACGAACAGTTCGATTCGTTTTTCAATACGTCGCTCGTACTCCTCGGAAAACCGTTTCGTGAAAGATCTGGCAACGCCGAATGCGCTGAGAAACAGGTTCCAGACACCCTGCATTCCAGGAATGGTCCCGGACTCCTCGATCCACTGACTGGTCCGGTCCACGAATTCTCTGAGGATGTCCTGCATGACGTTCCGTATAACAATCCGTAACGACGAATGCCGGATCATGCTGCCAATCAGTTCTCGGTTGGCCCGGTACTCCCTTCCAACCAGATCCTTGAGGTGATCGGTAAGCTCGTCCGGCATGAACTCCCCGAGGGTACCGTCCAGGGTATCCGTCGACGCAAGAGCCGTGTTGATGCCCTCCGACATCAGCCGGCGGGCCTCCTCCCGTCGAACAAACTGCCGGTAAATCCTGGTAATATAGTCCGCCATTAAAGCTGTGTTAATATGTCGGTTCAGGTCGACAAAATCCTCCAGTGGCCGTGTAAGCAAGTATTCCAACGACGCTTCAATTAAACTCCGCCGGCGGTTTGCATTACCTGATAAATCGTCCGGTGATTCGGAGGTCACGGGGCAGGCTCCTTTCGGGCCAGAGTAAAACTTAAATGGTGAAATCGGATCAAACATTCAGGCCGCTCGTAACCAATCATCCGACGAGTTTGGCTGAGCGGCGTATTAAGGAAACTATCCAGAAGACTCTCCAACTCGCTTATCATTGTTCGTATTGTTGGAAATAATTCAAATAAATTCGTCAACTTCAAGGAGTTCAAATTGATCGGTGGATACCCTTCTATTTTTTTCGGCTTCCACCGGTAACGGAAGGAATTCGGAAAAACATTTTTTTCAGACAAGCGTCCGACTACACTATTTTAAATCAGCTTACGCTTGTGTCGGAATGAGACGTGGGCTTCAACCTGAGGTACCATTCGCTAACGGTTTACTTACTTTCTTATTAGGAGAAATGATCATGGGCATACGTTCGTTCAACGATAAGACCCCTGAAATTGCTGACTCAGCTTACGTCGATGAGACCGCGACCATCATTGGAGATGTGACTGTCCGGGAACATGCCAGCATCTGGCCGGGAGCCGTCCTCAGGGGTGACCTCGACAGTATCGTAATCGGACCGGCGGCAAATATTCAGGACAACGCCGTCTGTCACACCGATCCGGGTTACACTATCCGAATTGGTTCCAGAGTAACAGTCGGACACGGTGCCGTCATCCACGGGGCAACCGTCGATTCAAACAGCATTATCGGTATGAATTCCACGCTGTTGAATGGTTCTACTATCGGTCCCCATTGTCTAATTGCCGCCGGATCCGTCGTTGTTGAGGATCAGAACATCCCGGCTGAATCGATGGCAACGGGAACACCCGCTACCGTAAAAAAGAGCATGGACCCGGACTCGGACCTGTTTGAATCGGGGAGCCATTACGTTGAACTGGCCGATGCCTACAAAAGCTAACTGCCAGCCGCTTCGCGGGCGATAATTGGACGCACCCTTTCACTTGGTTTAAGATGTACTTTAAGATGCAAATCGACGTCCATCTTTTTAGCGACCGGAATGATGACACCGCGTTGGGTCACTTTCAAAAAAGGTTGGGATAAATGTGAATCTGGATGATATTGATGATGAACTACTGACGTTACTGGGTCAATCAAGTGACGTCACCGACGATGAAATCAACACGCTCATGCGTGAATCAAGCGACTCCGAGCATACTCTCGCCTACCACGTGATGGAACGAAATATTGTCGACAATTTTGATATGCGTGGGTTACTCGAGGAAGCCACCGGTTACGAAGCCCTGGACCCCGACTACTTTGACTGGGACGAGCGGGACTGTGAACGAATGACCCGGCTGTTACCCGCGGATCTCCTTCACGATGAAATGATCATGCCGGTTAATATCAAAGACAACACGATTAAAGTCATTATGCTGAACCCGACCGACGAGGAACTAAAGAAAGAGATACAGGCCCGGACCGGCTGTCGTGTCGATGCTTACGTTTCCTACGAACAGGCACTGAACAACGCACTCGAGAATAACCTGAAGGGAAACGAGGTCGAGAGTGCGGAAATTGACTACGAGGCGAACGGCTACTGCTTTGAACCCATTGACGACCTCCGCGAGGAAGTCAGGGGCCTTATTAACAAAACCGACGGATGGCGTGACAACGACGACGTCTTCGACGATTTAATCCACAGCACGCCCGTTCTTCTACTGGCCCAGGAAATCATGAACCAGATCATGTGGGAGGGCGGAAGTGACATTCACTTCGAAACCATGGAGGAACGATTCAGGGTACGGGTCCGTCGCGACGGGGAACTCCGGACCCTCTGGGAATTCCCCCGCACCTTCAGCCCGGTCGTGCTCGCCCGGATCCGTCAATTCAGCAACCTCCCCTTCCGTCCGGCGGATAAACCACAGGACGCAAGGATCGGTTATTCGGTTATCTACGATCGCAACATTGAGTACCGTGTCTCGTGTCTGCCGACCCTCTTCGGCGAAAAAATCGTCCTCAGGACAATTGACCTGGACGAAGCCTACATACCACTGGACGTCATGGGGTTCCGTGACCGGGACTTCGACGTTATCCAGAGGGGAGCCCACCAGCCCAATGGCATGGTCCTCGTGACGGGTCCGACCGGAAGCGGTAAAACAACAACCCTGTATTCGTTGATCGACCAGCGTAACGAGGATTCCGTCTCCATTACAACCGCCGAGGATCCCATTGAAGCCCAAATTGAAGGGGTTTCCCAGGTCGAGTGTGCGGAAGACGCACAGGAAGGGGTTACCTTTGCCGAAGCCCTGAAAAGTTTCCTCCGGCAGGACCCCGATATCATCATGGTCGGTGAGATTCGGGACCGGGAAACCGGTGAGATTGCCATCGAGGCGGCCATGACCGGTCACCTGGTCCTCAGCACACTTCACACCAACAGTGCCGCCGAAACGGTCAACCGCCTGTTGAATATGGACATCGAACCTTACCTCCTTTCCGCCGGACTTTCCGTTGTTGTCTCCCAGCGCCTGATTCGAACGCTCTGTGAGGACTGCAAGACGGAAACCGAAATGCCCGAGGAAACAATCAACCGGTTTAACCTCGATCCGTCCGAATTTCGGGATACTACATTTTACGAACCGGTTGGCTGCGACGAATGCGACCAGGGTTTCGACGGTCGGACCGGTCTCTTCGAAGTACTCGAGATAACCGACAACATTCGCGAAGCTATCTTCAACAACGAATCCACGCAGGAAATTGAGGACCGGGCCCGTGAACAGGATTTCAACACCCTGCTCGAGGACGGTATCCGTAAAGTTAAGCAGGGCATTACAACCCTCGATGAAGTCTTAAGCGCCGCGTCGTAAGAGTGAAAAGTGAAGAGTGAAAAGTGAAGAGTGAAAGGTGAAGAGTGTAAAGGAAGAGACATCGGTCAAGAGTCCAGCATCGAGAGTCATAATACAGTTCACGGTGAAAAGGAATACGTTCGGAGTATAGACTGTTAAGAATTCAAAGCGCGAGATTCAACATCATATGAAGATTATTCTTTAGAATAACACTTTTAAGGCCAGGGTGCGTTCAACACAGTTTCATTTTTTTGATTTTCGATATTGGATTTTGGATAGACCTTCGACGTTTGACCTTCGACTTTTGACCTTCGACTTTTGACTTTTAACTATTTCCAGGAGGCAGCATCATGACGGGCCGAAACTTTGATCGGGATAAACACCGTGACTATTATCAGTCCCTGCGAAAAAATGTCCGGGACTGGATTGACCGGAAAGGACATAATCACAAGTACGCCGAATACGTACTGGCCGCTCCGGACCTCTTTCACCTTCTCTGCAAACTGAGCCTCGACTCCCGGGTATCCCTCAAAAACAAGGCTAAACTCGCCGGGGCAATCGTTTATTTCCTGTCTCCGATTGATATTATTCCCGAAGCGCTGCTGGGGCCGGTCGGTTACATCGACGACCTGGGTCTTTCGGCCTACGTCATACAGGCAATTTTACAGGACGCAGGACATGAAACCGTCAAAGAACACTGGGCCGGTGAACAGGACATCCTGGATCTAATCCGTGACCTGCTCGACTTAGCGGACCGAAAGATTGGTAGTGGCGCCTGGGAAACAATTATTTCTTACATCGACTGATTTTTTCCACCCAGTCACGGTAACACAGATCTCCTCTACACGATCATATTGTTATTAGATAGTCTTTCGAGTTTTTCAAACCACGTTCAAAAAAATTCCCAACTGGTTTAAAAAGTATCTTGTCCGGACTGTTCCTGTCGCATGAAAATTATTTTTCCGGACAGCACCTAACAAATCGATTTATCGTTTTCACTCAGGAAGAGCTATTCTTCCGTTGTTCAGGCAAAACCATCTTCACAGGATAATTATCCGGAGTCCCGATAACGATGACTTCAAACGAAAAATCCATCATCCTCCTCACGGCACTGTCTCATGCCATGGTCCATACGTTTGAACTCTCAATTCCGATATTTATAACGATCTGGATAGAATCTTTTAGCGTTAATAAATTTATTATCGGTTCCGTGGCAACGATCGGGTATGGCCTGTTTGGGCTTGGATCCATTCCGTCCGGGATTTTTTCCGATCGTATTGGATCCCGTGCCATGCTGATCTGGGCACTGGGAGGTATGTCCCTGGCCTTCGTTATACTCAGCTTTTCCGTTGGGCTTTACACCATCACTCTGGGACTGATTCTCTGGGGAGTTGCGGCAAGTATCCATCACCCTGCCTCCCTCTCGTTGATCAGTAAACACGTCGATAAACGTGGTGAGGGTTTTGCTTACCATGGTATGGCCGGTAATACCGGAATTGCCGTAGGGCCCTTTGTCGCAACAGTTTTACTCATGTTTCTCTCCTGGCGAATAGTGGCCTTTCTGCTGGCGCTACCCGGCCTGGCTGCAACAGTGGTTGGTCTTCAACTATCCGTTGAGGAGAACAACGGTGAACGACAGGACGAGAAACAGGATCTCAGTGCAATTAATTCATTTTCCGATTTTTTCGATCGATCTTACAGCCTGATTTTGTCCGCGTATGGATTAATTCTCATTGTCGTCATGTGTGAGGGGCTCTACTATCGAGGGATTCTGACGTTTTTGCCGGAACTTTTCAGCAACATGCAACAGATTCCGAATTTTACCCTGGGCTTTTTATCACTGGAGACGAGTCGCTACATATACTCGGGTATGCTGATGTTTGGAATACTGGGCCAATATATCGGAGGCCGGCTGTCGGACATCGTCAATCCCCGTCGAGGGGCAACCGTTCTTCTGTGTCTTCTGACCTTACTGGCGGGATTGTATATTTTCGTTAACAGCTATAGCTTACCCGTTATCATTCTACTCAGCCTGACCCTCGGAATTACGCTCTTCATGATTCAGCCACTCTACCAGTCCATGATTGCCGATTACACTCCTGAGGGGTACCGGGGCCTTGCCTACGGTTATAGTTTTTTCGGTATCTTCGGGGTGGGGGCACTGGGGGCGAGTCTGGCCGGAAACCTCATCACGTTTTTCACACCGGCGGTACTGTTTGCCGTGCTCGCGGGTATACTCCTGGTCGCCGTGTTTGTACTTCTCTACATGGAGGTTTTCATTGGAGATTCTACCTGGGACGCCGACTAGCAAACATTAGTATAAGATCCGAAACGTAAGGACCTTTTGTTTAAAGCCCCACATCAAACAGCCTCTCCCGTACTCTTCATCAGACCTCGGGAACGAGAGCAATAAGTCAAAACATCGCTAAATCATAGGCAGTGTGGAGAAGTAACGGCTATTTTCGAACTATTAAACGTAATTGAATTAACTTTATGTACCCGCCGCCGCAATGATACTGGTCCCACGGTCGAAGGATTTGGACCGCTGTCGCTGAACCGACTTGATCGCCTCCAGGGCTGCTTCCGCCGCCGTGGCGGTGGTTATGTACGGAACTTCGAGGTCAATTGCCCGGCGTCGAATCGAGAAACCGTCCGTGTGGGGGCGTTTTCCTTTGGTCGGTATATTGATGATTAGATCAATTTCCCGGTCAAGCATCAGGTCCACGACATGGGGACTCCCTTCGCTGACTTTATTCACGAGGTCGGCCCGCACGTTGTTGTCGTTGAGGAATTCCTTGGTACCGACCGTAGCCATCAGGTTAAAGCCCATTTCACCAAAACCTCGAGCAATCGGCAGTATTTCTTCCTTCTTGCGGTCACTGACACTGATAAAGATGGTTCCATCCATCGGAAGCCGATTACCGGCCGCAAGCTGAGCTTTACTGTAGGCCCGGCCGTAATCGTGATCAATGCCCATGACCTCTCCGGTGGACTTCATTTCAGGACCGAGAACCGGGTCAACACCGGGAAGCTTCTCGAAGGGAAACACCGACTCCTTTACGGAAACGTGTTCGGCCTTACCTTCTCCACTGTAGCCCAGTTCCTCGAGCGACCGGCCGAGCATAACCTTTGTGGCAATCTTCGCCAGCGGAACGTCAACGGATTTACTGACGAACGGAATCGTGCGGGACGCCCGGGGGTTGGCCTCGAGCAGATAAACCGTTCCTTCGTGCACCGCAAACTGGATGTTTAGAACACCAACGACGTCGAGCTCGTCGGCAAGTTTACGAGTATGGTCCTTTATTGTTTCGAGGATCTCGTCATCAATCGTCTGAGGCGGTAAGACACAGGCGGAGTCACCGCTGTGAATGCCGGCTTCCTCGATGTGCTCCATGATACCGCCGATGAAGACGTCCTCACCGTCCGAAACGGCGTCGACGTCGACTTCGGTGGAACCCTCGAGAAACTTGTCAATCAGAATGGGATGCTCCTGGTTGACCTTAACCGCCCGGTCCATGAACTGTTCCAGTTCCTCGTCGTCGTAGACGATTTCCATTGTTTTACCGCCGAGAACGTAGCTGGGCCGCACCAGAACCGGATAGCCGATGTCGTGGGCGATCTCCTTGGCCTCCTCGACGCTGTAACCGGTACCGAAATCCGCCTGAGGAATCCCCAGCCTATCGAGAGCCTTCGTAAAATGCTGGCGGTTTTCCGCGCGGTCGATGCTTTCGCTGGACGTTCCAAGCACGTTAACGCCCTGTTTCTCCAGTTCAGCCGCAATATTCAGCGGTGTTTGACCACCGAACTGCACGATGACACCATCAGGGTCCTCGCGGTCGACCAGCTCCATGACGCTTTCCACGGTCAGCGGCTCGAAGTAGAGCCGGTCGGAGGTATCGTAGTCCGTGGACACCGTCTCCGGGTTATTGTTAACCATGATGGACTCGACGTTTTCCTCCCGGAGCGCAATTGATGCATGCACACAGCAGTAATCAAACTCTATCCCCTGACCGATTCGAATCGGACCACCACCGAGCACCATAACTTTCTTGTTGTCAGTCGGAGCCGAGGGATCGTGGTCCAGGATGTTGTCCGAACCACGGTTTTCGTAACTGGAGTAGTAGTACGGTGTTTCGGCCTCGAACTCACCGGCGCAGGTATCGACCATCTTGTACTTGGGCTTGAGGTCGTGGTCCGTGCGCAGTTCCATGGGATCAGCGTCGGTCTCGAGAATATTCGTGATCTGGTTATAGCTGAACCCCAACTGCTTGGCTCGGTCCAGTTCGTCCTCCGACAGATCCTCGAGTGATCGTCCCGCCAGTTTCTGTTCGTACTCGTAAATATTTTCGATTTTACTCAGGTAGAAGGGCGGAATCTGACAGTATTCGTGGATTTCGTCCAGGGTCATTCCGGCCTTGAAGGCATCGTAGACTGCGTAGATTCGCTCGTCCGTGGGATTCTCCAGTCGTTCCTGCAGTATGTCGTGGTCGGTCTCGTGGTCCCGACCGTTAGCGGTGATACCGTCGTGCCCGGTGTCAAGGCTGCGAATCGCCTTTTGCAGTGCCGCCTCGAAACGACGACCGATCGCCATTGCCTCACCGGTCGATTTCATCTGAGTTGTCAATTCCTTATCAACCTGCGGAAACCGGTCAAAGGGCCACCGCGGCATCTTGACCACACAGTAGTCAATGGTCGGCTCAAACCCGGCAGGAACGTCTTTAATAATATCGTTTGGAATCTCATCAAGAGTCATCCCGGTGGCAATCTGTGCTGAAATCTTCGCGATTGGATATCCCGTGACCTTGCTGGCAAGTGCCGAACTTCGTGACACCCGGGGATTAACCTCAATGACCGAATAGTCCCGTGTCTCCGGATTCACGCAGAACTGGATGTTACAGCCGCCCTGGATGTCGAGCGCTCGTATAATTTTTAGAGCTTTACTGCGGAGGAGCTGATGTTCCTCGTCACTGAGAATCTGCGCCGGCGCCGTAACGATACTTTCCCCGGTGTGCATCCCCATCGGGTCGACGTTTTCCATGTTACAGACGATCATGCAATTATCGTTTTTGTCCCGCATAACTTCGTACTCGTACTCGACCCAGCCCAGCAGCGATTCGTCAATCAGGACCTGGTTAACCTGGCTTCGCTCAAGTCCACTCTTAACGATTTCCTCGAATTCCTCCTCGGTATCGGCAACTCCACCACCGGTGCCACCGAGCGTGTAAGCCGGCCGAACAACAACGGGGTAGCCCGTCTTTTCGACGGCCTCGTAGGCCTCCTCGACGGAATTGACGGCGTAACTTTCACTGACGGGTTCGTCTATTTCTTCCATGAGATCCAGGAACTTCTCACGGTCCTCGGCGAGGTGGATGGTCTCAACGCTGGTTCCCATGACCTCGACGCCAACTTCATCGAAGACCCCCATCTCATCCAGGTCGGCAGTGAGATTCAGGCCGGTCTGTCCACCGAGTGTACCGAGGAAACCATCGGGCTGTTCCTCCCGGACCAGGTCGGCCACGATTTCCGGATCGAGCGGTTCAATATAAATTTTGTCGGCAATTTCTTTGTCCGTCTGAATAGTGGCCGGGTTTGAGTTAACGAGGATGACCTTGTAGCCAAGTTCACGCAGGGCCTTGTCAAACTCCGCTGCCTGTCCAATGACAATCGGGCCACTGCCAACGACCATTACCGTGTCTATGTCGGGGTTTTTCTTAGTTACCATTACGAACCATCTCCAGGAAGTCGTCAAAGAGATAACTGCTGTCCTCGGGACCGGGGTTTGCTTCGGGGTGATACTGTACGCTCATGGCATTTTTGGTTTTGTGCTGCATGCCTTCTACGGTGTCGTCGTTGATGTTGATCTTGTCCACATTGAAATCAATCTCGTCGATGGACTCCTCGTCAACGGCATAACCATGGTTCTGGGAAGTAATATAAATCCGGTCGTTCTTCAGGTCCTTCACGGGCTGATTTGCTCCACGGTGACCGAACTTCAACTTGTAGGTTTCCGCACCGCCGGCAAGGGCCATAAGCTGGTGACCGAGACAGATGCCGAAAACGGGAATTTCACCAATCGTGTTCCATGACCTCCTCGGCCGTCGAATCGGCCGGTAACACCGTCACGGAGCACCCTCTCTCGAGCAGGTTGTCCCGGATGGAGTACTTCATACCGAGGTCAAGCACGGCGATATCCTCGTTCGGACCCTCGTAGAACGCTGGTTCATCACGGGTTACACGCTGGACAAGGTCCCGCTCGCCGTAGTCCTCGGACTGTCGGCAGGTTTCTACCAGGGCATCCGTGTCGATTGAATCACTGGAAACCTGTAGAGCCGCTTTAACGACACCTTTGTCACGGATCCGGAGGGTCAGTGCCCGGGTGTCGAGGTTGGAAATACCCGGAATGTTTTCGTCCTGTAAGTATTCGTGAACAGTCCCGTCGGCTTCGCTGTGATCGGGGTCCTCACAGTACTCGTGAACGACGAAGCCCTCACACTGTATGCGTGAACTTTCGTAGTCCTCTCCGTTGACCCCGTAGTTACCAATCAGGGGATAGGTGAGCAGTAGAATTTGACCGGCGTAACTGGGATCCGTCAACGCCTCCTGATACCCCGTCATGCTGGTGCAAAATACCATCTCGCCAGTGACAGTGGTCTCGGCGCCGAATCCCGTCCCCTCGACAACCGTACCGTCCTCGAGAACTAGTGCCGCGTTTAGATCACGTGCAATTGGTCTTCGCCTCCCGTTTGCGTACAGGTTCCCCATTTTGATACAGTCATTCTGCTTGGAAATTACTTTCAGAGCGCAGAAACTACGATTCAGACTGGAGAAGTGAGTGTTACGTTACTCGCTGTTTGACTCTGGATTATTCCCACTCAATGCTCGACGGTGGCTTCGTGGAAATATCGTAAAGGACCCTGTTAATTCCATCGACTTCGTTGAGAATTCGATTGGAAATTGCCTCAAGAAGCTCGTCGGGCAATTTTCCCCAATCGGCCGTCATCCCGTCTTCACTGACGACGGCTCGAACTGAAACGGCGTTTTCGTAGGACCGTCTATCCCCTTTGACCCCAACGGTTTTAACTGGAAGTAACACGCAAAAAGCCTGCCAGACCTTATCATACCAGCCCCATTCCTTTAAAGTCTTGATGAAGATATCGTCGGCTTCACGGAGCCGGTCCAGACGCTCGGGAGTAACCTCCCCCGGAATGCGTATTGCCAGCCCCGGGCCTGGAAACGGATGACGGTTGAGGATGGCCTCAGGAATATCCAGAATCGCTCCCAGC